>JANQTR010000017.1:0-2163 GCA_030731635.1 Erythrobacter sp.
CGCCGGAACTGCCGCCGCCAAAGCCGCCAAACCCGCCGCCGCCGCCGCCGCCAAAACCGCCACCTCCGCCGCCCCAGCCGCCGCCGTCATGGTCGTCACCGCCCGACAATATGCCCCGCAATACGGCGCTGCCGACTTCCCACAGGATGATGTCGCGCGCCGTATCGCCAGCATCGCGAGCGAAGGAGTCGTTGCGATCTCCCCAGGGGCCAGCGCCCTTGGCACGATATTTACGCCGCCGCTTGCGTCCGGCCAGCAGCGGCAGCACGAAGAAAAAGAACATGAAAGCGAGCCAGATCAGCACGCCGATGGGAAAGCCGCCGTCGCTGCGATTGCTTTGTTGTTGCGCGGCCTTGGCGGCTTCTTCGATGGCGATGGCATCTTCGGGGCTTTTGGCGAGATGCGCGAGGATTGCAGCGACCCCGTCGGTCACCCCAGCGTCAAAATTGCCTTCCTTGAAGCGCGGGGTGATTACGTCGTTGATTACGCGCCCGGCCATGATGCCGCCGAAATAGCCGTGCAGACCATAGCCGACCTCGATCCGCAGCTTGCGTTCATTGGGGGCGATCAGCAGCAGCAGCCCGGTATCGCGCTTCTCTCCGCCAATGCCCCAGGTGCTGAACAGCTCGGTCGCATAGGGCTCGATATTGGCACCGCCGAGGCTCGGCACGGTGGCGACGATAATCGCGCGCCCGGTCTGGGCGTTGTAAGCGCGCAGTTCCGCATCAAGCTGCGCCTCGGTCGCGGGCGAGAGGATGTTCGCCCCATCATAGACCGGCCCATCCGGGCGGGGAGGGTAGTCCTGTGCGTGGGCTGCGACGCCGGCCAGAGCCATGAGCAGAGCGGCTAGCCACAAGGGCGCGAGGGCCAAGAGCCGGTTCATGCCGCGTCCTTCATCATCTCAACGCAGAAGGGGCTGACCGGTCCAGCGGCGACATTGGCTGTGTCGATGCGCTTGATCAGGGCCTCTACACCGGCGGTCGATCCTGCTTCGAACTCGCCGTCCTTGAAGCGGGGAAGCATCTCACCTTCAAGGATATGCTTCGCCGCCGCGTTGGTTAGCACGGTTTCGAGGCCGCAGCCGACTTCGATCCGCGCACTCCGCTCGTTAGGTGCAATCAGCACCAGCACGCCGCGGTTGGTCGGCGCTGATCCGATGCCCCAATCGGCGAACATCCGGCGGGCGGTCACGTCAATTGTCTCACCCTTCAGACTTGGCACGGTTGCGACCACAATTGCGGTTTCCTTCTGGTCCCAGTAGCGCCCTAGCCGGGTGTCGAGCGATTGCTCAGCCTGCGGCGATAGGATGTTTGCCGCATCAACTACCGGGCCGACCGGCCCGGCCTCCGCCGCGCAGGCTGACGCCAGCAGCGCGGCGCAGAGGAGTGCGGTGCGCCCGATCACCTCAGTTTGCGGCCGCCGGTGCCTTGTCGCCGGTGATGCCGCTCATGTCGACGGTGGGGTTGGCTTTGCTCGCTTCATCCGCCTCAAAATATTCGAGCGCCTTGGAGCCATGCACGATGTTCGCGCCGATGCTGCTGGGGAAGGTGCGGATTTCGGTGTTATAATCGCGCGCCAGGTCGTTGTAGCGCACCCGTTCGGTGTTGATCTGATTGTTGGCTTCATCAATCGCCACCATCAGATCGCCAAAGCGCGGCTGACTGGTAAGCGTCGGGTAATTTTCCACCACCGTGCGCAGCTGGCCCATCGCCTGGGTCAATTGGTTCTGCGCGTCGGAGAACTTCTTGAACTCTTCCGGGTTCGACAGGTCATCGGTGGTGATGTTGATCGACGTCGCGCGGGCGCGGGCATCGATCACGCCTTGCAGGATGTCCTTTTCCGAAATGGCGGCTGCTTGCACCACGGCGACAAGGTTGGGGATCTTGTCTGCGCGGTTTTGCAGTGCGCTTTCGACATTGCCCCATTGCGCCTTGGCAGCTTCTTCAGCCGCCGGCACCGAGTTGATCCCGCAGGCCGCAAGACTGAGCGCGGCAGCAGCGGCAAACGCGCCGCGCAGCATGGTGGTGAGTGTCATATGGCAATCCCTTCTGAATGCGCTGGCCCGTGGTTGGGGGCAGCGCGATAAACTCCTGTATTGCGGATATAGCACACCGCTTTGGCCATTCAAGCGGTGGGCAACGCGAATCGCATAGCTTGGCAGAG
>JANQTR010000017.1:2263-3520 GCA_030731635.1 Erythrobacter sp.
CCAAAATCAGCGCGCAATATTCCAAGCCTGAAGAAGCCGCGCCCGCTGGCCCGACCGAAGTGGAACTGCTGGCTGAAATCCGCGATGCGCTGAAGAAGTAGCATTGCCGCCCCCTCCCGCATGCGGGAGGGGTTTAGTCACTTCAAATTCAGAAACGACGCGCTATATAGAGGCTGCCGGTTTCGACCGGATATGGCGATAAATGGCTGCGTATAATAGATGCAACGGACCCGGGGGCAGTACCCGGCGGCTCCACCAGAAGCGGCGGTCAGGAATGATTGGCCACAACTCCTGATGGGGCCGAACTAGGATCGACGTGTGTTGAAAAGCGTAGTTTTTGCCCGGGCTGAGTAACCCGCATAAGGCTCAAAAACCATAAGTGCCAACGATAACGAAGCACTCGCAATCGCTGCGTAATTGATGGGCTAACGCCCTTCTTTTATTAGGCTAAAAAGCGCGGTTGGACCGAACCGGGCAACAGAATCGGAAACCGGGCGTCCGGGGGTACGTAGCAACAGAAACCCCCACCAGATTGTGATTTCGGCGGAGGTTGCGATGCGTCTGATACCGGTCTTCGCGACCTGCGCCGCGCTCTTGCTTTTGGGCCTCTCGCTCCCGGCCTTGTCGGAAACTCGCTCAGCTTACCTCTCCCGGCTCCAGTATATTTGCGAGGTGGAGTGCCTGCAGCCGCGCGCGCTGCTGCGAACCGCGCGCAAGCGCCGCGCCAGCGAGCAGGGCGAGATGGCGGGCATCATTGATATTGCCCATGTCAGCAAGCGCGACACCAAGTATCTGCTCCACCAGCAGCCGCCGAACCTTCTGGACATGAGCGAGCTCGATTTCGGGATGCCGCAGCTCGATCAGAGCCCGATTGCGAACATCAATGCCATCGTCATCGAAATGGACGAGCAAACCGTGCTCGATCTGCTCAATGCACCTTCGGAGGCGGGTACGCCGGAGGCCGGCGCCGGGGATGGTGCCGATATCGTCGTGGAAGGAGATCGCCAGCGTAAAGCGGCCAAACCATCGCTTGAAGCGCTGGAGGCGATGTTCCGCAACCGTCGCATCGTCGTGCGAGGCGCGCCCCGGCTTGATGTCGCATTCGCGGGAGCGCGGCGCGACCGGCGGCGGAAGATGCTCACCCTCGTCCTCAACAATGCCGACGATCTGGTGCTGCTGCCGCGCTATGACCGGGAAGGAAATCCGGTTCTTGATGGACCGTTGGAAGGCCTTCGCGCAATGTAACCTGCGGTCGGG
>JANQTR010000017.1:3620-7755 GCA_030731635.1 Erythrobacter sp.
TCCGGTTCTTGATGGACCGTTGGAAGGCCTTCGCGCAATGTAACCTGCGGTCGGGTAAGGGCTACTCTGCAGCGCTGGTTTGCTTGTGCGCCCGCAATTCTGCCACTTCCTTCTCCAGCCGGATGCAATCGAGGATCTTTGCCCCGCCGAGGAACACTGCGCCGGTTGTCGCCAGATACAGCAGTTTCCCGCCAAAGCCCGGATATTGCACCAGATAAGCGCTGCCCCGCGCCGTCGCACCCAGCGCCAGCGCGTAGATGATCAGGAACGCTTCGAAGCGCGTCTTGATGACGAACAGCCGTTTGAGCTTTTGCAGCATGGCGTCTCCCGATTCTGCGCGATCCGGTTCGTCCAGAGTCGCGATCTCATGTCGGTAACTCTAGGCGCAGCCCGGTCGTTCGCGCAAACGCGTTAACCAAGCTGTGCCAGATTGAGCGCATCCAGCAGCGCACCCCGAGCGGCAATCACGCTGCTTGCCAGATCATCTGTGCCAATATCGGACGGATCGATCTGCCGCGGCCAATGCGCAGCGATGATGCCTTCGATCACATCGGCCTTGGCTTCATCGAGCAGGAACCGCGGATCGACAGTGGCGGGGTCGCACACCACCCGCAGCCGCAAGCACGCCGGGCCGCCGCCATTGGCCATCGATTGTTTCACATCGACCGGAATGACCTGCCGGATCGGGCCGCCAAGCCCGTTATTGCTGGCCAGCATCGCCTGCGCCCATGCCCACACGCTTGGGCTTTCGCGGCATTCCTCGGGCACGATCAACGCCATGCTGCCGTCGGGCAGGGTGAGCAGCTGCGCGTTGAACAGGTAGGTTCGGATTGCTTCTTGCAAGGTCACTGCACCTGACGGCACTTCGACCACCTCCAGCGCCGGGAAGACGGCGCGGAGCGCGGCATAGGCACCCGCCTGGTCGGCAAAGGCTTCGGCATGGGTGAACAACACCGGGCCATTGGCAACCGCGACCACATCATTGTGGAATGCGCCCGCTGCAATCGCTTCTGGATTCTGTTCGATGAACACCGTGCGCGCCGGATCAAGCCCATGCGCGCGGGCCACCAGCCGGCTGGCCTGTTCGTGCTGGCGCGCGGGGAAGGCGCCGCCGGTTTTACCATAAACGAAAACCTCGACCCCGGCGGCATCGTGGCTTTCGCATAGCCGCATGTGATTGGCTGCGCCTTCATCGCCGAAACTTGGCGGCACGGCATCGTGGATCGCAAAGTGCCGCGTGTCGCCAAACGCGATGTCCAGCTGACGTTTTGTATCCGGCCATTCCTGCGCGCGGTGGAGCATCGTGACGAGGTTGGCAGGTGTCAGGTGGCAGCGTCCGTCGGCAGTATCGGGCGCTGGGGAGACGGTGGCGGCATTTGCTGTCCACATCGACGAGGCAGACCATGGCGCGGCGCGCAATTGCGGCGGCGCGCTGTCGTCCAATGCCAGCGCAGAGGTCAGCGCCTGATTGGGACGCGGCAGCGGCAGCAGGAACCCTTGCACGCCCAGCCGCGCCAGATTGCCGCGCATCTTGGCCATCCCCTGCAAGGCCGCCGCGCGCGGATAGGACGGGTCGCCCGCATGGCTGGCGCTGGCGATATTGCCGAGGCTGAGGCCTGCGTAATTGTGCGAAGGGCCAACAATCCCGTCAAAATTGATTTCGGTCAGGCTCATCGCGCCACGCTCCACACCGTGTCGCCTTCGCAGACGTCGAGCAGGTCGGCGCTGGCCGAATCAATCGCAATTCCGCCGTCCCCGTCCAGCACCCGCGCGCCGAAACACGCCCGGAACGTGCCGAGCCGTCCGGTGGTCAAGATCGCGCGCTCGCCTTCGCTGACCGACATGGCGGTGACCGTGGCCGGTGCGCTGCCTTTGACGCTGGTTACATCATCCGTGTGCGCCACCATCGTTGGCCCGCCATCGAAAATATCGACATAGCCTTCGGCGCGGAAGCCTTCGTTTTCCAGCATCCGCATCGCTGCACGCCCGGTGGGGTGTGGCACACCGATCACGCTGCGGGCATCCTCGCTCAGCATGGCGATATAGACCGGGTGCTTGGGCATCAGATCGGCGATGAACTGGTTGCCGTTGATCGCGTTGAAATAGTCCGCGTCCTGAAAGCTCATGCCGAAGAACCGGCCTGCGACCCCATCCCAAAAGGGCGATCCCCCGCGTTCATCAATGATCCCGCGCAGTTCGGCCAGAATGCGGTCAGCAAACCGCGCGCGGTGCATTGCCACAAACATATAGCGCGATCGGGCCAGTAGCAGGCCAAGCCCCCCGGCGCGTTCATTGGGGTGGAGGAACAGCCCGCCAACCTCGCTCGACCCTTCCAGATCGGTCACCAGGCTCAGCAATTCGGCGCGCACGGTGCGGTCAAGTGCTTGCGAATACTGGGTGAGGGTGTTGAGCCGGTACGAATAAAACGGCCAGCGCTGGCCCACACGCGTCATCAACTGACAGGTGCCGCGCACCGCGCCGGTGGTGGCGTTTTCCAGCACCAGCACGAACAATTCATCGCTCAGCGCATCGCTGTCGCTGGCAAATGCCGCTTCGGTGCGTTCAAGCTTTGCCTTCAGAGAGGCGCGATCGGGCGGCAGATTGGTGAAGCCTCCGCCGGTAAGCTTGGCCATCTCATACAGCGCCTCAAGATCAGCGGCACGCGCGGCGCGCAGGCGAAAGCTCATGCAGGGGTTCCTTCGGTGAGTGCGCCTTGCGCCAAGCGTTCGATCACGCGGGCGGACAAGGCAGCGCGGGCGGCGAGGCTGGGGACGATCAGATATTCGTCTGGCGAATGGATCGCCCCGCCACATACGCCCATCGTATCAACCACCGGCACGCCGCAGGCAGCGATGTTGTTGCCATCACATACCCCGCCGGACGATTGCCAGCGGATCGGTTGGCCAAGTTCTGCGCCGCATTGCCTGACGAGATCGAACAGCGCCTGCGCGCGCGCATCGACCGGCTTTGGCGGGCGGGTGACGCCGCCGTGGCGGTGGGCGGCGATCTCGTGGGCGGCTTCAATGCTGCGCAGCAAAGCGTTGAGATCATGATCAAAGGCCTGCATCGCGGCCGTGGATTTGGGGCGGATATTGAAGCGCAGCACCGCATGATCGGGGACCACGTTATTGGCCGCGCCGCCTTCCAGCTTGGCCGGGTTGATGGTGAGATCATCGCGCTCAAGCGTCTTTAGCCGCAGAATCAGATCCGCCGCCGCGACAATCGCGTTGCGGCCTTCGTGCGGATTGCGCCCGGCATGAGCGCTTTTGCCGGTGAAGGTGATCGAATAATTGCCCGTGCCGCCGCGTTCATGCGCCAGCGTGCCATCGGGCAGCGCCGCGGGTTCATAGGTCAGCGCCGCAAGCTTGCCTGCCGCCAGCTCGGCAATGAGCGCCGAGCTGGCCAGCGAACCGGTCTCTTCGTCCGAATTGATCAGCACATCATAGCCGAGGCTGGATGCAGCGGCGGTTGCTTCAAACGCCAGCAAGGCGTGCAGCATCACCGCGATGCCGCCCTTCATGTCGGCCACACCCGGCCCGTTGAGCGTTTCGCCATCCAGCCAGCGCTGATGCTGAAACGCATGGTCGGACGGGAACACCGTGTCCATATGCCCAGTCAGCAGAATACGGCGATTGGCCTGCGGGCGCACGCGCACCACCAGGTGCTGACCGTGGGGTTTTTCAAAGGCACTGCCATCGGCCGCGACTGCTGTGACCGGGGCAGGATCGACCAATTCCGCTGTGCCGGGCAGCGCGCCAAAGGCGTGGGCCAGCGCGGCGGCCTGCTGCGCAAGGCCAGCAAGGTTTGCGGTGCCGGTGTTGATCGCGCTCCACGCTTCGACCTGCGCCAGCATGGCGGCGGCATCGAAAGCGGCGGGGGGCGCGTGCGGGTCCATATCCTCCCTCTAGCCGCGCGCGCGCGCCAGTCCAACCCGTTGCAATCGCCTTTGCCCTGCGCCATAGCGCGGCCCGTTCTCTCCTCCCCAGGTCTTGCCAAGCACCAGCACCACGAGGACACCCATGACTGACATGACCACCCGCGCCGGAGTCGCGATCGATCCCCGCCTGGCGACTTTCCTTGAAACGCAGGTTTTGGGGCCGTTAGGGCGTGATGTGGGTGCGTTCTGGCAGGGTTT
>JANQTR010000018.1 GCA_030731635.1 Erythrobacter sp.
TTGGTGGTCTGGTTGAGAGCGGGGGCGGTGGCCATTTTTCGTTCCTTAGCCTTCAATGAGAGCGCTGCTGCGCCCATTTTCGGTTGTTGCTACAGCGCTTCCGCGCCAGCAATAATTTCAATCAGTTCGGTGGTGATCGCGGCCTGACGTTGGCGGTTGTAGACGATCGTCAGCTTGCTGATCAGATCGCCCGCGTTGCGTGTGGCGTTGTCCATTGCGGTCATCGAGGCGCCCTGTTCTGACGCCTCACGTTCCAGCAGCGCGCCGAACAGCTGGGTGCGCACGTAACGCGGCAGCAGTTCTTCGAGGATTTCTTCCTCGCCCGGCTCGTAATCGACCACTGAATCCGCCGCGACCATTTCAGTCGGGGCGGGGACGGGGATCAGCTGGTTGATGGTCGGGTCCTGCGCCAATGCCGACTTGAAGGTCGGATAGACAAGGTGCGCGATATCGAACTTGCCTGCGTCAAACATCGCGATCAGATCGTTGGCGATGGCTTCCGCCTCGTCAAAACCGGGGGTCTTGACCGTGCTGGTGTCGAACCCCTTGCCGATCAGCGTCGGAAATTCGCGCTTCAACGGTGCACGGCCTTTTTTGCCGACGAGGTAGAATTCCACCGTCTTGCCTGCGTTGAGCAATTCGCGCGCCTTGATCTTGGCGGCCTTGACGATGTTCGAGTTCAACCCGCCGCACAGGCCCTTGTCGGTGTTGACCACCACGAGGAGGACGCGCTGATCCGATCCGGTGCCGCTGAGCAGCTTGGGCGCGGCTGAGCCTGCAACTTTCCCCGCGAGGCTCGCCATCACCGCCGCAAGCCGCGTGGCATAGGGGCGCCCGGCCTCAGCCGCAGCCTGCGCGCGGCGCAGCTTGGCGGCTGCGACCATCTGCTTGGCCTTGGTGATCTTCTGGGTCGATTTGACCGAGTTGATCCGACCTTTGAGTTCCTTGAGGGATGCCACGGGGCGGTGTCCTTACGCGAACTGTTTGGCGAAAGCTTGCAGCGCGGCCTTGGCCTTGTCTGCGACTTCGCCTTCGAACTTCTTGCTGGTGCGGATTTCGGTCAGCACGTCGCCGTGTTCGCGGCGCATGTAATCGAGCATCTGGGTTTCATACTCGCCCACGCGGTTCACCGGGATCGCGTCGAGATAGCCGTTGGTGCCGGCGTAGATCGATACGGTCTGTTCCTCGAACGGCATCGGGCTGAACTGCTTCTGCTTGAGCAGTTCAGTCAGGCGCGCGCCGCGGTTCAGCAGTTTTTGCGTGGCGGCATCAAGGTCCGAACCGAACTGCGCAAACGCCGCCATTTCGCGGTATTGCGCAAGGTCCAGCTTCATCGAGCCCGAAACCTTTTTCATCGCCTTGGTTTGAGCGGCACCGCCCACGCGGCTCACCGACAGACCGACGTTGATCGCCGGCCGGATGCCCTGATAGAACAGGCCGGTTTCAAGGAAGATCTGGCCATCGGTGATCGAAATCACGTTGGTCGGGATATAGGCCGACACGTCGCCCGCCTGCGTTTCGATGATCGGCAGCGCGGTCAGCGAACCGCTGCCATTGTCGCCGTTCATCTTCGCCGCACGTTCGAGCAGACGGCTGTGCAGGTAGAACACGTCGCCCGGATAGGCTTCACGGCCCGGAGGACGACGCAGCAGCAGCGACATCTGGCGGTAGGCCACGGCCTGCTTGGAAAGGTCATCGTAGACGATCACGGCGTGCATGCCGTTGTCGCGGAAAAATTCGCCCATCGCGCAGCCGGTATAGGGCGCAAGGTATTGCAGCGGGGCAGGCTCAGATGCGGTCGCGGCGACCACGATCGAATATTCCATCGCACCGTTTTCTTCGAGCTGCTTGACGATCTGGGCGACCGTCGAACGCTTCTGACCGATGGCGACATAGACGCAGTAAAGCTTCTTGCCTTCATCGTCGCCGGCGTTGGCTTCTTTCTGGTTGATGAAGGTGTCGATCGCGACAGCGGTCTTGCCGGTCTGACGGTCACCGATGATCAGTTCGCGCTGACCACGGCCGACGGGGACGAGGGCGTCAATCGCCTTGAGGCCGGTCTGGACGGGCTCAGAAACCGATTCGCGCGGGATGATGCCGGGTGCCTTCACTTCGACGCGGCGACGCTCGGTCGTGTCGATCGGGCCCTTGCCGTCAATCGGGTTGCCCAGCGCATCGACGACGCGGCCCAGCAGGCCCTTGCCAACCGGCACGTCAACGATGGTGCCGGTGCGCTTGACCACGTCACCTTCCTTGATCTCGGCATCCGAACCGAAGATCACGACACCGACATTGTCCGCTTCAAGGTTGAGGGCCATGCCCTGCACGCCATTGGCGAATTCGACCATTTCGCCGGCCTGCACCTGATCAAGCCCGTGGATGCGGGCGATCCCGTCACCCACGCTGAGCACGGTGCCGGTTTCGCTGACTTCGGCCTCGGTGCCGAAATTGGCGATCTGGTCCTTGATGACCTTGGAGATTTCTGCGGCGCGGATTTGCATGGATTGAGTCCTTTAAGCCTGCATGGCTTTGGCAAGCGAGTTGAGACGGGTGCGGATCGAGGCATCAATGCGCTGCGATCCGATGGTGACGACGAGCCCGCCGAGCAGGTCGGGATCGACCGTGGCGGAGAGCATGACAGTGCGGCCTTCGCGCGCCGTCAACTTGGTTTTCAGAGCAGCAATCTGATCCGCGCTGAGCGGGTGCGCGCTGGTGACTGTGGCGGTCACTTCGCCGCGCTGGCCAGCGGCAATCGCCTTGAACGCGGTGATGATCCCCGGCAGCTTGCCCAAACGGCGGTTGGCCGCCAGCACACCAATGAAATTGCTGGTCAGGACTGACAGCTTCAGCTTTTTGGCCACCGCTGCCATCGCCTTGCCCTGCACATCGCGGGCCAGTTCTGGGTTGGTGGTCAGTTCGGCGAGATCGCGCGATTCGGTCAGCGCGGCCGACAGCGTTTCGAGATCGCTCTCGACAGCTGTGACTTTGCCGCTCTCGCTGGCGAGATCGAACAGAGCCGAGGCATAGCGCCCAGCCAGGCTAGCCTTGATACCGGCGGAAATATCCACGCGCGTGCAGTCCTCTTGCGAAGCTTCGAAGGGTTAATGCTTGGGCCTTGGAAATGGGGCGTGCACGAGGGCTGCCCTCAAGGTTGGCGCGCGCCTAGCAATTGATTCCCGCTGGTGCAAGCCACGGCGCAAAGTCTTGGGGCGGGATTTTCTGGACAGGCGGGCTTCTGCGCGACAGATTATGCGGCAAGAGGCGACAAAGCCTCACGGGAGAGAGATCATGGAAATACGGCCAATGGGCCCGCGCTGCGGGGTCGAAATTGCAGGCCTGGCACTGGCGACGTGCAGCGATGCCGAGGTGTCGGCGATCAAGGCGGCGATTTACGAGCACGGCGTCGCGGTGTTCCGCGATCAGGATTTTGCGCCCGAAGATCATATCGCCTTTGCCAAACGCTGGGGCGGGATCGATCTCAACAACTATTTCCCCTTGAACCCGCGCTGGCCGGAAATCGCGCTGGTCAGCAAGGCGCCCGACCAGACCACCAATATTGGCGGGGCATGGCACACCGATCACTCCTATGATCAAGTGCCCGCGATGGGATCGATCCTGGTCGCCCGCGTACTGCCGCCGTCCGGGGGCGACACATTATTTGCGCATATGGGCGCGGCCTACGATGATTTGCCCGATGACCTGAAGGCGGAGATTGAAGGGCTGGAGGCATTTCACACCGCCGATCACGTTTATAAGAAAGACGGGCTTTACGCCCAGACGGACGTGGGCAAGACCCTGCGCGGGCAGGATCTGCGCACTGGCGCGGTGCACCCGGTGGTAATCCGCCATCCGGTGACTGGGCGCAGGCTGCTTTATGTCAACGGCGGTTTCACGATCAACTTCGTGGGCCAAACGCGTGAGCAGAGCTTGCCGCTGCTGTCACAATTGCTTGCCGCTGCTGTGAAAGAGGATAATCAGTGCCGAGTGGAGTGGAAACCGGGCACGGTGGCGATCTGGGATAACCGCACGACCTGGCACAATGCGCTCAACGATTACCACGGCCACGCGCGCGAAATGCATCGCATTACGTTGAGCGGTGAGGCTTTGGCGGCGTAGGCATTTGCAGGTCAGCCGGGCTCGATGGGCGCGCGTCAGGGCGCCTCTTGTTCGGCCGCGGCAACCGGGGTCGCACAGGCCTCGCCGCAGTCTGTCTGATCAAGCTCATCATAAGCCAGGCGCACAAACCGCTCTAACCGGATCGAAGGCTCGTTCGGGCCCATAGCATAAAGGCCGCGCAGATAGGCGCGGTCAAGCTGTGTCATGGCCGGCGGCGCTTCTTCAGGGACGGTCTTGAACATAGAGAGAATCGACTGAGCGCTTTCGACTTCGATCTCCACTTCCGGCTGCGGATTGCCCAAAAGCCATACGGTTGCATAATCCGCCAACTGGTTGGTGGTGTATCCGGAAATGCGCTTGGCGTCGTAAATCACGAAGGAATTGATCCGCGCGTCGCTGAACTTGATTGTAATCCTGCTGGGATCAAGTGAGTTGGTTACCAACGCGTTGGCATTGCCGGTGCCGAAGATAAAGCTTCCGCCCGCCGCTGCGCCGCCTTGGGCACCGTTGGCTCCGTCGCGATCGCGAAGCTGGAACAACGCCCAGTTGATGGCTGGATCGTTCCGCCGGAATGCTGCCTTGATTCGCCGATTGCCTCGAACGGTGAAGATGTCCGGATATTTCTTGCGCAGCCGCGTGATGAAGGTTTGCGGGTCGTCAACGAAAACGACCAGCGCATTGGTAGTGCAGCCTGACGGAGCGACCGTGAATCCGGCGTCGATCACATTGGCCTGAATGCGGTTGGCAACAACCGTGCCGACATCATCGCCAAGCCCGGCAATCTGGACGCAGATCGGCTCCTGATATTTCGACAAGGGCGTGTCGATTGTCCGCCCGCGCATGGCAATGTCGCGTAACGCGCTGATGACTTCGCTGCGTTCCAGCTTGCGTTCGCCCTGAACCGTGATGCCATCGTCCACATCGGCAGGATCGTCTGCGGCCGTTTCCTGTGCTGCTGCGGCAGAGGAAAGGCCAGCTGACAACCAAAACCCCAGAACGCCTAACGCGACTGCGGTTCTGGAACAGCGCACCATGTTAGCCTCTTACCGCTTAAATTACAGCACTATGGTGGCAATCGGGCAATGAACCAGAGATTAATTTGCAGCGCCGCTCTGCCGCGCGGTGCAGCTATAGACCAGCCGTTCATTGGGCCGCTCGGGCAGCAAGGCGATCAACGCCGATTGCTGTTCGCCCAGCGTGCGCGCGGCATCGCTGACCCCGCAGGCAGGCGGGGTATAGGCGGCGCGGGCTTCGCGCGCTGCGGCGAGCGCGTCCTGCCCCAACAGATACCGATCGGTGCGCAAGGTGCGGGTATCGGGATCATAGGTGTTGATCGCAATCGCCGCATCTTCCTGTGCGGCGAACACCCTGGCCCATTGGCCGCCCGCGCCAAGCCCATATTGCGTGCGCCCGTTGACGCAGCCATCAGCCGACCAATCAAACGCGACATCATCGGTGCGGGCCGCCGTTACCCGGCTGCGTTCGGGCACCAATGTGCAGATCAGCGTGCCCTCTGCCGCGAGCGAGGGGTTGGCATCCGCCCCATTGGCGTTTGTGCCGCCACCCTCAGCCTTGGCGACGGCGGCAGCGACGCGGTCTTCGATCTCACTCAGGCCGGGGCGCGTGACCCATAGCAGCACCGCCGCAATCCCCGCTGCGCCGGCGATGCCCGCTGCAATCCCGGCATGTTTGCGCCGCGCATCATTCCCCCGCCACATCGCCGCGGCATAGCCTGCGCCCACCGCACCAAACAGCGCGATCAGCGCCAGCGCCATGGCGTTTTCGCGCTGGCTCAACACTGTCATCTGCGCTGTCAGCCGTGCCGTTTCGCGCACTTCGCGCAAAGCCTCGGCACGGTTTGCCAGCTGTTCGCGCGCCTGCGCCTGTTCGGCTGCAAGCCGTTGGCGTTCGTCGGCATTCAGTTCTTCGATGGATCGGCACGGCAGCGCATTGGTGATCGGCTCCACCCCGTTATCCCGCAGGAAAGGCAGCAATTCGCGCAAGGATACCGCGAAGTAGAATTCCGCATCGCCGCTGTTCGATTCCGCGCTGAAACTGTTGACCCCGATTACCCGCCCGCAAGGATCGAGCAACGGGCCGCCCGAATTCCCCCGCGCAATCGGTGCGGTGTGAAGGATCGTGTCGAACTGCCGGCTGGGCCGCTCCCCCGACAGGAACCCGCGCGATTTGACCGGTGGCTGGGCGCGGAAGATATCGGCAATATCAAGACCTTGGGCCAGATCGACATTCATCGGATAACCAACCGCCGATACCTCGCCCAGATCGGCGCTGACCCCGCCCGCCAGTGCCAGTGGGGGCAGTTTCAAACTGCCGCTCGCGATCTCCAGCAAGGCCAGATCATTGCGCGGGCTGACCGCGATCACGCGGGCAAATGCACCGCCTTTGCCCTCGCTCGGCACGATCCCGATCCGCAAGGTATCATCCTGCAAGGCTTCGTTGACGACATGGGCGTTGGTGACAATCCGGGTCGCGCTGACGGCAAAGCCGCTGCCGTGGCTGATGGGCGCAGGCTCTCCGCCATCCTCGCCAATGATCACGACCCGCACCACGCCGCGCGAGGCGGCATCGACATCGCCAGGATCGGCACGCGCCGGTGTAGCAAGGGGCGCAGCAAACAGGACAAGGAGCAGGGCGAGGGTGCGAAGCAGGCGGATCATGGCGGCAGCTATAACCGTTTTTTCCGCCAGCGCGACATTGAACGCAACAACCGGGGGTGCGGTGGGGCTTGCTGTGTGGCAGAGTGTTTCACGTGAAACATTTGCAGAACATCACCGATGATGATCGCTGGCAGATTGCGCTCGCCAAGGACCGGCGGTTTGACGGCGCATTTGTGACCGGGGTGCATTCGACCGGGATCTATTGCCGCCCATCCTGCCCGGCGCGCGCGCCTTTGCGCAAGAATGTGCGGTTTTACGCGACCGCTACGGAGGCGCAGGGCGCAGGGCTAAGGCCTTGTAAACGCTGCTCTCCTGACACGCAAAGCGCGGAGGAAGCCTGCGTGCTGGCAGCCATTGCTGCGATCCGGGATCAGGGCGCATACACGCTGGAGGCGCTGGCTGACCTGACCGGATATGCGCCGACGCACTTCCAACGCCTGTTCAAACGCACGGTCGGATTGTCGCCCGCTGCCTTTGCCAAGGCGTGCCGCGAGGAGCGGGTGCGCGACGCGCTCAGCGCAGGTCTAAACGTGACCGAGGCGCTGGCTAAAGCAGGCTACGGGGGGTCTAAACAGTTCTACGCAGAGACGAAAGGCAGGCTGGGCATGGCGCCGAGTGACTGGAGCAAGGGCGGCGCGGGCCGCGTGGTGCATTGGGCGGTGTTGGCGACGTCGCTGGGGCCGATGCTGGTAGCGGCGACCGACAAGGGCGTGTGCTGTCTGGCGTTTGGAGAGGGCGAGGGCGAGTTGCGCGCGCGCTTTCCGCGGGCCGAGTTGGCCGCGGCGGGGGAGGATTTCCGCGATCTGTTTGCACAGGTGGTCGCAGCGGTCGAACAGCCGGGGCCGGGCAGCGCCGCCATCCCGCTCGACGTGAAAGGCACTGCTTTCCAGC
>JANQTR010000019.1 GCA_030731635.1 Erythrobacter sp.
GCTGAACGACAGCACTGCGCTCGATGCGATGGCACGGGCGATCGATCCTGAAACTGCGCTGGCTTGGCCGCAACCCTCGCAAGCCGGCGATACCGTATGGTTTGGCGCGGCCGATGCGGCGGGCTGGGTGGTTTCATGCATCCAGTCGACCTATTTCGAGTTCGGCTCCGGCCTTGTCCTGCCTCGTACTGGGGTGTGCTGGCAGAATCGCGGCGCCAGCTTCCGCCTTGCCGATAGTGGGTGGAACGCGCTCAAGCCTGGGCGCAAGCCGTTCCACACGCTCAACCCGGCGCTGGCCCTGTTCGATGATGGCCGCGCGCTCGCCTATGGCACGATGGGGGGTGAGGGTCAGCCGCAGACACAGGCCGCGGTTTTCACACGCTATGCGCGGCACAATATGCCCTTGGCGGAAGCGATTGCCCGCCCGCGTTGGCTGCTTGGCCGCACCTGGGGGGAGGAAAGCACCTCGCTCAAGCTGGAGGAAGGTTTTGCACCTGAACTCTACGAGCAATTGGCCAAGGCTGAGCATCAGGTAGAGGTTGTGGCAGGCAACAACAGCATGATGGGCCATGCGGGCGCCGTGCTGCGCGGTGCGGATGGCATGCTGGAGGGCGCAAGCGACCCGCGGTGCGACGGGATGGCGGCAGCGTTGAGCCACGCGATCTTGCCCCCCAGCGGCGCACGAGCAGAAGCGCGCTGCCGGGAAATCGGCTGCGGCCCGTTCAGCGATACGCCCGATGGGCTGTACCGCGGCTATCTGACCCCCTCTTTTTTCGCCGCACAAAGACAATTGCGCGCATGGATGGAGCAAGCGGGAATGTCCGTGCGGCTTGACCAAGCCGCCAACCTTATTGGCCGCTATGAAGGCAGCAACCCGGCGGCCCCTGCGCTGATCATCGGCAGCCATCTCGACAGCGTCCGCAATGGCGGCTGCTATGACGGCCCGCTCGGCATATTGCTGGGGATCGAGCTGATTGCAGTCTTGCACGCAGAAGGCCGGCGTTTTCCGTTCCCGATCGAGGTCTATGCCTTTGGTGACGAGGAAGGCTCACGCTTTCCCAAGGCGATGCTCACCAGCCGCGCCGTAGCCGGGACCTTGTCGGCCGAGGAATTGGCGGTGTGCGATGCGGCGGGGATCTCGCTGGCAGATGCCGGTGTGGAGGTTGCAAGCTTCCTTGCGGCAGCGCGCCCCCGGCACGAATTGCTCGCCTATCTCGAAACCCATATTGAGCAGGGCCCGGTGCTGGAGGCGGAAGGGCTCGCGGTCGGTACGGTCACCGGCATTGTCGCGCAGCGGCGCTATGTTATCGAAGTCGTCGGCATGGCCGGGCACGCGGGCACGGTGACCATGGCACATCGACGCGACGCCTTGGCTGGGGCGAGCGAGATGGTCTGCGCCATCGAGCGTTTTGCGCTGGGTGACGGCGGCGATTTGGTTGCGACAGTTGGGCAGTTGCAGGCCTACCCCGGCGCGCAGAATGTCATTGCGGGCAAGGTGCGTTTCACGCTCGACGTCCGCTCGG
>JANQTR010000020.1 GCA_030731635.1 Erythrobacter sp.
TCCACCCAACTCCCGCCACTAATGAGTGGCTGCCCAACGCCTCAAAGCGGACGACCTAAGAACGCGGCACCGCAATTCGAGCCGCTTCTATCCGCGCAAGACTTTGGCAAAGGCCTCAATCGCCGCAACCTCATCACCGCCCCACACCGCGCCCGACACCGCAATAAAATCCGCGCCGGCTGCAACCAGCGGTGCGCAATTGTCCGGCGTGATTCCGCCGATGGCAACGCAGGGGATTTCGAAAATCTGGCTCCACCACTGCAGCAGCTCAAGATCGGGCACCTCGGCCTCGGGGCCCTTATCCTTGGTGGTGGACGGGTAGAAGGCGCCGAAGGCGACGTAATCCGCCCCCTGCTCGCCCGCATTCATCGCCATGTGGCGGCTGGCGTGGCAGGTCACCCCGATCTGCGCCTCACGCCCCAGTTCCTCACGCGCATCGCGCGGTGATCCATCATCCTGCCCCAGATGCACCCCGTCCGCCTTCAACCTTTTGGCCAGCGCCACCGAATCATTGACGATGAACGCCACATCATGCGCGGCGCAGATCGCTTGCAGCGGCTCGGCAAGCACGGCGGCTTCGTGGTTGTCGATGCCCTTTACCCGGAACTGGAACGCGGTGACGAGTTGGCTCTTGGGGCCCTTCCCCGCCATGATCGCACGTTCAAGCCGCTGCGGAAAATCGCCGCCAACGTCGAGCGGGGAGATGAGATAGAGTTGCGTTTTGGTCATAACCGCGCTCGCTACTGCCTTGCAGAGCGCGTGTCACCTGTTCAGCAGCAACCGCCGTTTCAGACGCTCGCGCTGGCAATCTGTTCGATCGCCTTGCCGAGCACGGTGTCGAACTCCGCGTCCGACTGGCCCTTGCGCAGATCCTGCAACAGACCGCGGCTGAAGCTGGCGATCATGCCGGGGTTCTGGGCAAGACGCGAACAGGCATCGTCAGTGGAAAACCCGCCCGACAGCGCGACCACACGCAGAACCTTGGGATGCTGGGTCAGCGGGGTGTAGAGGCCGGGGGTGGCTGGGATCGAAAGTTTGAGCATCACCTGCTGGCCTTCGGGCAGCGCGTCGACGTGCTTTGTGATTTCCGCGAGCAGGATCGCCTCGCCTTCGACGCGGTCGGCGGCGGTGATGTCATATTCCGGCTCAATGATCGGCATCAGGCCAGCAGCGCTGATCTGCGCAGCTACTTCGAATTGCTGCGCGACGACCGCTGCAATCCCGGCGGGGTTGGCGGCTTTGATGACCGAGCGCATCTTGGTGCCGAACATCCCGTTCGCGACCGATTTTTCGAGCAGCGCGGCAAGCTTCACCATCGGCTTCATCAATTGCACGCCGTCCGCCTCATCCGCCAGGCCTTCGTCGACCTTGATGAAGGGCACGATCCCGCGCGCCTTGAGCGCATCGGCGGTCGAAACGCCGTCAACCTCGCCGTCCATCGTGCGTTCGAACAGGATCGCGCCGATCACCTTGCCGCTGCCAAAGCAGGGTGAAGTGATGACGCGGGCGCGCATGGCGTGGATCGCCTGGAACATTTCGTCTTCGCCAGACCACTCGCCATCATCCACACCGTATCCGCGCAGCGCCTTGGGCGTGGAACCACCCGACTGATCCAGCGCGGCGATAAAGCCTTGGCCCTTGGCGATGCGGTCAGTCATGGCGTGCGTGTTCATTGCGGTGGTTTCCCCGTATTAATGTGCGCTGGCTGCATACCTATGCACACCGTTTCAACGCGCCCTTAGCGGCGGCGCGAAAATGCTGCAACTGCACAGTAACGCGCAGGCGTTCAACGACGCGACAAGCGCCGGATGATGCCGGTAAAACTCAAGGCGGGCTTGCCATCACCGGTGATCAAACCGCGCACGAAAATCGTCTTGCCCCCGCCACGCGTAATCTCACCGCGCGCTTCGACCAGCGCGCCATTCTGCACTGAACCGAGAAAATCGCCCGCCAGATTGAGCGTTACAGCGTGATCACCATCGAGTTCGTCGGTGGCGATGGCAAACAGCGCAAAGTCAGCGAAGGTCAGCAGGCACCCGCCATGCATGAACCCCCCGCCATTCATGTGACGGGCCTCAGCGCGAAACGCACTGACGTAGGCGCCATCATCCTCGCGCCGATAGAAGAACGGGCCAGACCGGGTTTCAAACGGATCGCCCTGCCAGAACTTCCACCCGGCAAACTCCCCGCTCTCCACCGTGGAAAGCAGGCCGTAACTGGTTTCTACCGCTTCACTCATACTCACTTCCACAATTGCAGGCTGCGCACCGCATCGGCGAGCCGGCCGCCGCCGCTGGCTTCATCTTCGAGCCGGGCAAGGCTGCGCTCGGTCAGCTTCCACCCGCCGATTGCGCCGCGCCGCCACAAGTCCGAGACCAGAAACCGTCCCGACCACGTCTTCTGCCCGAGTTTGAATTCAAGCTCTGCGCCGGCGACCATCCACGCGGCCTTGCCGTGTTGACGTACGAAAACTTCGCGAAAGGTGAAGTTTGTGCAAACAAAGCCGCGCTCAATGCCGGCCAGAAAACTTGGGCGATCAAGCAGTTGCGGCGGCAAAGTGCCAACCATCATCATGAAATTTCGCGCGGTCAGCTTCTTCATCGCCGTGGAATCGCCCGCAACCCAGGCGCGCATCGTGGCGATCGAGCGCGCTTCAATTTCCGCAGAATTATCCGCCATGTCAGACTTCGAGCGCGGCGACGCCGGGCAGGACGCGGCCTTCCATCCATTCAAGGAAAGCGCCGCCAGCGGTTGAAACATAGGTGAAATCTTGTGAGACGCCTGCTTGCGCCAGCGCCGCAACCGTATCTCCGCCGCCCGCCACGCTGATCAGCGAACCTTCCTGGGTCAACGCCGCAGCGGTCCGCGCCAGTGCCACTGTCGCGGTATCGAACGGCGCGGTTTCAAACGCGCCGAGCGGGCCGTTCCACACCAGCGTGCGGCAGGTCTTGAGGACATCGGCCAGCGCCTCGGTCGCCTGCGGGCCGAGGTCGAGGATCATCTCGTCCTCTGCAACTTCGTGAACGTTACAGGTGCGCAAAGACGCAGGATTGGCGGCGAATTCCTTGGCCACCACCACATCATAGGGCAGGTGGACGGTGCAGCCCGCGCGGTCCGCCTCGTCCATGATGCGGGTGACGGTGTCGGCCAGATCATGTTCGCACAGCGACTTGCCGACATTCACCCCGCGCGCGGCGAGGAAGGTATTGGCCATGCCGCCGCCGATGATCAGGTGCTGCACCTTGCCCACCAGATGTTCGAGCACCGCCAGCTTGCTGGAAACCTTGGCCCCGCCGACCACCGCTGCCACCGGTGTTTCGGGCGATCCAAGTGCCGCGTCCAAGGCCTTGAGTTCAGCCTCCATCGACCGTCCCGCATAGGCGGGCAGGAAATGCGCCAGCCCTTCGGTGGTCGCATGGGCGCGGTGCGCGGCGCTGAAGGCGTCGTTGACAAACAGCGTGCCGTTGGCCGCAACCGCTTGGGTGAAATTGGGGTCGTTCGCCTCCTCACCCGGCCAGAACCGGGTGTTGTCGAGCAGACCAATATCGCCTGCGCGCAGGATGCCGATCGATTGCGCCACCACCGGGCCGGTGAGTTCAGGGATGAACATGATCTCTTCGCCCAGCACATCCTCGACATCGCCCACAACCATGCTGGTCGACAGCATCGATGAGCGCTGCCCGCCGGGCCGCCCGAAATGCGCCAGCATCAGCACCTTGGCCCCGCGCCCGGCCAGTTCGAGGATGGTCGGCCGCACGGCCTCTGCCCGCGTCAGATCGGTGGCTGAGCCATCCTTCATCGGCAGGTTGAGATCGACCCGCACCAGCGCCACCTCACCAGTGAGGTCTGCAGGCAGATCATCGAGGGTCTTGAACTTTGGCATTGGTCACTCCGATCCGCCCCCAGCGGGGAGGATGTTGCTTAGAGGAATTTCGCCATCACCCCGGCGGTGTCAATCATCCGGTTGGAGAAGCCCCATTCATTGTCATACCAGCTGACAACGCGGGCAAGCTTGCCTTCCATCACGCTGGTTTCCAGGCTGTCGACGGTCGAACTGGCCGGATAGTGATTGAAATCCGAGCTGACGAGCGGCTGGTCGGTGAAATCGAGCACCCCCTTCATCGGGCCATCAGCGGCCGCCTTCAATGCTGCGTTGATTTCCTCGACGCTCGTATTGCGGTTTGGCACGAACACCAGATCGACCATGCTGACATTGGGCGTCGGCACCCGCACTGACGAGCCATCAAGTTTGCCCTTCAGCTCTGGAAGCACCAGCCCCACCGCGCGCGCCGCGCCAGTGGTGGTCGGGATCATGTTCGCAGCGCCCGCCCGCGCGCGGCGCAGATCGGGGTGGATCTGATCGAGCATGCGCTGATCGTTGGTGTAGCTGTGGATCGTGGTCATGAACCCGCGTTCGATCCCGATCACATCATTCAACACCTTGGCCACCGGAGCGAGGCAGTTGGTGGTGCAGCTGGCGTTGGAGATGATCACATCATCAGCCGTCAGCGTTTCGTGGTTCACGCCGTACACGATGGTCTTGGACACGCCGGTCGCCGGCGCAGAGATCAGCACGCGCTTTGCCCCGGCAGCGATATGCGGCCGGCTGGCTTCGTCCGATTGGAAGAACCCGGTGCATTCGAGCACGATGTCGACGCCCATTTCGCCATGCGGCAACTTTGCGGGATCGCGTTCCTTGGTCACCGCGATACGCTGGCCATTGACGATGATCGCATCGCCATCGGCGGACACGTCACCGGCAAAGCGGCCATGGACGCTATCATAGGCGAACAGCAGCGCATTCGCCTTGGCATCGGCGAGATCGTTGATCGCGACGAGTTCAAGATCGTGGTCCGTACGCTCAAGTATCGCGCGCGCGACGAGCCGACCGATACGGCCAAAACCGTTGATGGCAACCTTCGTGGCCATAAGAAATACTCCTGCTTAAGCGTTCAATTTGTTTTGAATTTGCGGAACGATGGCCTCGGCAGTGAGGCCGAAATGGGCAAACAGATCGGCAATCGGGGCCGACGCGCCGAAACTGTCGATCCCGATATTGAGGCCGTGGGTGCCGGTGTAACGCTGCCAGCCAAACGTGCTCGCCGCCTCAATCGAAACGATCAGCGCATCGCCGGGCAGGATATCCGCGCGGTAGGCGGCGTCTTGTTCATCGAACAGTTCGGTGCACACCATCGACACGACGTCCACGCCAACGCCTGCCGCTTCCAACTTAGCGGCGCAAGCGGCGGCAATTTCGACTTCCGAGCCGCTGGCAAGGATCACGACCTTGCGCGGGCCATCTGCCGATTTGATCCGGTAACCGCCCTTGGCCGACAGGTTCTCGCCTGCGGCAAGCCGCAGCTGCGGCAGGTTCTGACGCGTCAGCGCGAGCACGGTCGGGCGGTCGGGCTGGCGCAGGGCAAGCTCCCAACATTCCGCCGTTTCCACCGCATCAGCCGGGCGCATCACCAACAGGTTGGGCATTGCACGCAATGAAGCGAGGTGCTCGATTGGCTGGTGGGTCGGCCCATCTTCACCCAGGCCGATGCTGTCATGCGTCATCACATAGACAACCCGGCAATGTTGCAGCGCCGACAACCGGATCGCGCCGCGAGCGTAGTCGGTGAAGACGAGGAACGTGCCGCCGTAAGGGATCACACCGCCGTGCAGCGCCATCCCATTCATCGCCGCGGCCATACCAAATTCGCGGATGCCGTAATAGACATAACGACCCGCGTAATTGTCGCGGTTGAAGGTGCCGATCCCGCCTGCCAGCGTGTTGTTCGATCCGGTCAGGTCAGCGCTGCCGCCGATGGTATCGGGCAGCATCGGGTTGATCGCAGCCAGCGCGATTTCGCTCGCCTTGCGGGTCGCGATTTTCTGCGGGGCGGCAATCAGGCCGTTGATATGCGCATCAAGGCTGAAGCCTTCGGGCAGATCGCCCGCCATGCGCCGTTCGAACTCGGCGGACAAAGGCGAGGCTTCGAGGCGTCCGGCCCATGCGCCATGCGCGGCGCGGCCTGGTTCGCCCGCCATGCGCCAGTCGGCGAGGATCTCGCTCGGGATGACGAATGGCTCGGCGCTCCAGCCCAGCGTTTCGCGCGCGGCAGCCACTTCTGCCGCGCCCAGGGCTGCGCCGTGGGTGGCGCTGGTGCCCTGCTTGTTGGGCGCACCCTTGCCGATTACCGTGCGGCAGGCGACCAGCGACGGGCGCGGATCGGCCTTGGCCTCTGCCAATGCGCGATCGATATCGGCGAAATCATGCCCGTCACATTCCGTGACATGCCATCCAGTCGCAGCGTAACGCGCCTTGATATCCTCGGACGTGGAAAGATCGGTCGCGCCATCGATGGTGATGCGGTTATCGTCCCACAGCACATTCATCCGCCCCAGGCCAAGGTGTCCGGCAAGGCCGATCGCTTCGTGGTTGATGCCTTCCATCAGGCAGCCATCACCCGCGACCACCCAGGTGCGGTGATCGACCAGATCATCACCGAAAACGGCGTTGAGGTGCCGTTCAGCCATCGCCATGCCGACCGCCATGGCCACGCCCTGACCCAGCGGCCCGGTGGTGCATTCCACCCCATCGAGCAGGAAGTTTTCCGGGTGACCAGCGCAAGGACTGCCCAGCGTGCGGAACCCCTTGATGTCGTCAATCGTCGGGGCGGCATAGCCTGAAAGGTACAGCAGGCTGTAAATCAGCATCGAACCGTGGCCAGCGCTCAGCACAAACCGGTCGCGGTCGGCCCAATGCGGCGCGGCCGGATCAAACTTCAAATGGCGTGTGAACAGCACGGTCGCGACATCCGCCATGCCCATCGGCATCCCGGGGTGGCCCGAATTGGCGCCCTCCACCGCGTCCATCGAAAGGGCGCGGATCGCATTGGCCATTGGTTGAAGGCGGGCGGCGTCGATGCTCATGAGCGCGAAACTCTCCTGTTGGCTGTCCTGCACCTTACCCTGAACATATCGCAGGAGGCGCGCGATTCGATCCCTGCGAAACGGTGGCTGTGCCATTGCCGAGCCGTCCAGTGAGGTCAACCTTGCGGTATCGCAGGCGAAGCCGCCGCTTAGCGCCTGATCACCCCTCAGTTATCAACAGCCCTGCGCAAACCTTTGCGCAGGCTTCGCTATCTTGATATTGATAACTGCAATGAGCGCCGAACGGATCGAACACGCGATAGCCCGCATCACCGCCGCGATTGAGCGGATTGATCTGGCGCGTGAGGCCGCCGTGACAGGGGCCAAGGCTAGCGCAGGATCAGCGCGGGTGGTCGAATTGGTCAACACGCATGAGAAGTTGCGCGAACAGGTCGCTGAAAGCCTTGCCGAACTTGATGAATTGCTGGCCAAGCTGGAAGATGCCTCGCCTGAGGAGCAGCAATCATGAGCACCGTCACACTCACGATCGGCCCCAAATCCTATGCCGTCGCTTGCGCCGATGGCGAAGAAGCGCACATCACCGCACTGGGCGCGATCATCGCGGAAAAATACAACCAGCTTGGTGCGTCGCGCGCTCCGCTGGAGGCACAGAACCTGCTGTTTGCCGCGCTGTTCCTTGCCGATGAGTTGGCCGAGGCGCGATCGCGTTTGGCATCTG
>JANQTR010000021.1 GCA_030731635.1 Erythrobacter sp.
ACATGTCGCGGGCGATCGGCAGGCCGAAGCCGCCGCAGACCACGTCGCCCAGGAAATCGAGCAGGACGTAATCAAAGCCCCAATCGTGGAAGCCCAGTTTTTCGAGCAGTTCGAAGCCGTGAATGATCCCGCGACCACCACATCCGCGCCCGACTTCGGGGCCGCCGAGTTCCATCGCAAACACGCCGTCACGCTGGAAGCACACATCTTCGATGCGGACTTCTTCGCCAGCGGCTTTTTTCTTGGATGATGTTTCGATGATCGTCGGGCAGCTCTTGCCGCCGAACAGCAGGCTGGTGGTGTCCGATTTGGGATCACAACCGATCAGCAACACGCGCTTGCCCTGCTGGGCCATCATGTAGCTGAGGTTCGACAGCGCAAAGCTCTTGCCCGAACCGCCCTTGCCATAGATCGCAATGACCTGCGTTTCGCTTTTCACTTCGCCGGTGTGCACCGGATCGGGCTCGTGGCTGGCTTCTTCGCGCAGGCTTGCGACTTGATCGGCGAGAGTTCGGGTATCGAGCACAGACATTAATATTCGCTCCAATCGAGAACCATCTTCAGACAGTCGGGGTCATTGAAGGCCTGCGGATAGGCCTCCGTCGCTTCATCGGCAGGGCGCCGATTGGTGATCAGTCCGGCAAGTCCAAGCTTGCCGTTTTCAATCAGCATGCGGGTTTGCGTGAGATCGGCGGGCTGCCATTCAGCGGCCACGCGGAAATGCGCTTCTTTCATGAAAGCTGCCGGGAAGGCGAAGCTGACACGTTCGGAATAAAACCCGGCGAGCACGATTTCCCCGCCTTTGGCGAGACGCATGATCAGCGAATCAATCAGCCCGGCATCGCCGCTGGCATCATAGATCGCGTGATAATCGCGCCGCTCGTCCGCAGCCGGATCGATGACGCTATAGCCAGCTGCGCCGGTGCGGCGGGCGGGGTTGGTTTCCCACACGGTCGGCGCTTTGCCGCCCAATGCCAGCGTCAACCGCGCCAGCAAGCGGCCAAGCACGCCGTGGCCGATAATCAGGTCAGGCAGCGAGCCACCCTTGGCCAAACCGCCATTGATCGCATGGAGCGCTGTGGCAGCCAGTGCGCACAGGACACCCGAATCGCCGAGCGTTTCAGGAATGGGAATGGCGCGCGCCGAAGGCACGATCACCCGCTTGGCTGTGCCACCGAACAATCCGCGCGCATCGGTGTAGCAATTGGCCCCAGGCACAAACACCCAGTCGCCGATCCGCCCGCGGGCGTCTGCGCCAGCGTCGGTGATCCGGCCGACAGATTCGTAACCAGGTACCAGCGGGTATCCGAGGCCGGGGAAGGGCGGCATCCGCCCGGTCCACAACAGCTTTTCGGTGCCGGTGCTGATTCCGCTGAAAGCGATTTCAACGACGACATCCGATGCATCCACCGGCTTCATCTCAAGCGAACGCAGCGCCAGGCGCTGCGGTGCTTCGAGAATGACGGCCAGTGTATTCATCGGTTCGGTCTCCCCCGAAGGTATTTCGCGACGCTGCCACCGAGTCGAAAACTCCGCAGCTGCGTTCTCCCGAGTGTTTGCTACGCCTTACGCAATTCACTGTCAAATTTTTTGGACAAGTTTCCGTCAGGCGCGCGCAATGATGATGCTTGCGTTGACCGGTTGCGCAGTTGCGACAGTCCGAGCCGAGGAAAAGCCTGCTGCGCGCAGCATCGCGATGATTTCTGCCGGGCTGCGCGGGCGGCCGGATCCCATCGCCCATAGATAGAGCCCGAAAAACGCCTCTCCCATCGGCTCTGCACCGGGGATGCGGGCCATGGGTTCGGCGATCAGCAGGCGCGCGCCGGGGGCCAGGCTTTTGCGGATATTGCAGAGCAGGGCTTGCGCGGGGGCATCATCGTGATCGTGCAGGATGCGGATCAGCGACACCATGTCATAGCCTTGTGGTATGGAATCGTTGAAGAAATTCCCCGGATGCGCAGTGATTCGCGCCTCTCCCACGCTTTCTGCCAGCACGCGCCGCCCAGTATCCACAACTTCCGGCAGATCGAACAGGCCGAGGTCGAGATGCGGATGGGCGGAGCCAATCGCACGCAGAAACGCGCCGTGCCCGCCGCCGACATCCAACAGCCGCTGCACGCCCCGGAACGGCATCGAAGCCAGCACCTCATCAGCAACAAAATGCTGCGAGGCGGCCATCAGCTGCGAATATTCGGCTGTGTCCTCCCCGCGCTCGGTCGCGCCGTGCAGCGCGCCGGCATAGGTCCAGAACCGCGACAGCGCCGTCGGCTCCCCCCGGTCGGCCCGCAGCAACGCCAGCGGATCGGCGAGATCGGTATAGAGCAGGCGGTGATGCCGCACCATCGCCTGCACACCGGGATTGGCAGCGAATACAGCGCCTTGTTCGCCCAGCATCCATTGATCAGGCGCGACTTCTTCGGACAGCATCATCGGCCGTCCGGCCCGCAGCAGAGTCAGCGCTGCGCCTTCGCTCAGGGCCATGCGGGCGGCGACGTCGATGTGGCCGACAGGGTCGCCCTTGAGTATGTCGAACAGCCCGCCTTCGACATAGGCGCGCAGCACCTGCGAATAGGCAAAGCCCGCCAGCAGATCAAACGCGGCATCGGCGCGGCTGCGGGCGATCCAGCGGATCAGCGGCAAGCGCGCGGCCCAATATTGGAAGCGCGGATTGGCAAACACCGCGTTGCGGCGGGTGACATAGCCGATTCGGAAGGTGGCCCATGTGCTCACTCGGACGCGCTCACTCTGAGGATGCTCTTTGGACCATATGTCTAAATAATTGGACAGATGCGTGCGTAACGTCAATGATAATTGCGGATGAATGACGAGGGGAAGACGGGTGAATGCGCGAGTCGCCGTCATCGGTGCAGGGATTGGCGGGCTGACCAGCGCCGCGCTGCTGGCGGCGCGCGGGGCGGATGTTACCGTATTCGAAAAAGAAAGCTGGGTCGGCGGCAAGGCGCGCCGCGTGGCGGTCGATGGCGCCGAAATTGACGGCGGCCCCACCGTGTTCACCTATCGCAATGTGTTCGACACCGTGTTCGATGCCTGCGGGGCGCGGCTGGAAGACCATGTGACCATCGCTCAGGCGGAAGTGATCGCGCGCCATGCCTGGGGGCCGGATGAACGGCTTGACCTGTTTGCCGATCCGGAACGCAGTGAAGATGCCGTGGGCGATTTCGCCGGGGCGCAGGCGGCGCGCGGATACCGCAATTTCCGCCTTGAGGCTGAGCGCATTTTCAACGTGCTCGAAGACCCGTTCCTGCGCGGCGACAAGGCCAGCACACCCTTGCCGATGATGTGGCGGATCGGGCCGTGGAAGCTGGGCGATATGCTGGCGATGCGCCCGTTCGATGGCATGTGGAACGCGCTCGGCGGCCATTTCAAAGACCCCCGCTTGCAGCAATTGTTCGGCCGTTACGCCACCTATTGCGGATCATCGCCCTTTGCTGCGCCCGCTACGTTGATGCTGATCGCCCATGTCGAGGCGCAGGGCGTGTGGGTGATCGAGGGCGGCATTCACGCGCTGGCCAAGGCGCTGGCGGGGCTGGCGCAGCGGCAGGGCGCGCGCGTCCGCTGCGATGCGGCGGTGTCTGAAATCCTCACCCACAATGGCCGGGCCAGCGGGGTGCGGCTGGCAAACGGTGAGGTGATCCCCGCCGATATCGTGATCTGCAACGGCGATCCTGCTGCGATTGCCACTGCGCGGTTTGGCGCGGGCGCGGCCAAGGCTGTCCCGCCGCTGCCGCCGGCCAAACGCTCGCTATCGGCATTGGTGTGGTACGCCCATGCCGAGACCAGCGGGTTCGACCTGTCGCACCACAACGTGTTTTTCTCGCCCGAATACGCCCGCGAATTCCGCGAGATTGCGGCGGGCAGCACCCCGTCCGATCCCACCGTCTATGTTTGCGCGATTGATCGCGGCGCGCATGCCAGCGCCGCCCCGCTGCACGGCACGCGCGAACGCATCCAGATCATCGTCAATGCGCCCGCCAATGGCGATACCCATGCCTATACACCCGAGGAGAGAGCCCGATGCACCCACGCCATGATGGCCACGCTGAAGCGCTGCGTCCAGAAGCTCGAGGATCCCATGCCGCATCAACTGATGACCCCGCAGGATTGGGAGGGATTGTTCCCAGCCACGGGCGGCGCCCTTTATGGCAGAGCGTCGCACGGCTGGGCGGCCTCTTTCCAGCGGCAGGGGCCGCGCACCCGTCTGCCCGGTCTTTACTGCACGGGCGGGGCGACCCATCCGGCGGCTGGGGTGCCCATGGCAGCCTTGTCCGGGCAGCTGGCAGCGCGGGTAATCGGACAGGACCTCGTTTCGATGAAGACATCCCAGCCGGTGGCTACAGCTGGTGGTATGTCGATGCCATCAGCGAGGACGGGCAGCACGGGCTGACGATCATCGCCTTTCTGGGCAGCGTATTTTCGCCCTATTACAAGCGCAGCGGGCGGGGCGATCCGCTTAACCACAGCTCGCTCAACGTCGCGCTCTACGGCCCGCAGGCACGCTGGGCGATGACCGAGCGGGGCAGCGGCGCAGTGGCGCGCGATGCCAGCAATCTGCTGATCGGGCCAAGTTCTGTGCGCTGGGATGGCGAGGCGCTGACGATTGATATCGTGGAGGGCGATTCGCGGCTGTTCGTGCCGTGGCAGCGCCCGGTGGTGGGGCGGGTGCGGGTCTTCCCCGAGGCTCTCAATCGCGTGGCCTTTGCGCTCGATGCCCACGAAAACCACATCTGGCACTGCCTCGCCCCGCGCGCGCGGATCGAAGTGGAGATGGATTCGCCGGGCATTTCGTGGAGCGGGAAGGCCTATCTCGATCACAATCGCGGGGCTGAACCGTTGGAGAAAGGCTTCAACACCTGGCACTGGTCACGCGCACACCTGAAGGAAGGCGCGCTGGTATGTTACGAAGGCGAACGCGGCGATGGCTCGCTGTTTGCCAGCGCTCTGCGGTTCGGCAAGGACGGTGTGCCCGAACCGGTCGATCTGCCGCCGATTGCGCAGCTGCCCAGCAGCAAGTGGGGCGTAGGCCGCCGCACCCGGTCGGACATCGGCGTGGCCGAAGTGCGCCGGACGTGGGAGGACACCCCCTTCTACGCCCGCAGCGAACTCGCCTCACGCTTTCTGGGGGAGGAAGTGGTGGCGGTGCAGGAAAGCCTCGACATGCAGCGATTTTCATCGCCGATCGTGCAGTTCATGCTGCCTTACAGGATGCCGCGGCGGAAGGGGTAGCGCCAGCGGCTGTCACTCCTGCCATTCGTCAGACGTGCAGGCGAACAGGCCTTCGACCGCATTGGGTGTGACGTAACGCATTTTGGGCGCATATTCGCCCATCACCTCGGCGATTTTATCGTCGCTCGGAATGTTCTGGATCGCCTGGTCGAAACCGGGTCGGGCCAGCATGTGGCGGATTTGCAGCACGGCGACATCGGGATCGAAGATGCCATCGCCATCATCGGCCACCGGTAACCATTGCATGCCGCATTCGGGCCGGGCGTTGCGCGGGCGGTCTTTCGCCTTGGAAATGACGATGGTGTAATACCCTTGCGCATCGACCGGAATTTCCTCGTCGAAGACGCAGTCATTTACGCGGGTGTTGGCAAAGCTCTGGTTGGAACACACCGACCAGTAACGCAGCTGGCCCTGGCCCATTGTTGCATCGCCCCCGCGTGTGCGCGGGGTGGTTGGCGCTTTGGCGCGCAGGATCGCAACCGGGCCGAACCGCAGGTTGAGGATGGTTCGGATATAATTGTTGTCGGGATTGGGGTAGAATCCGCCTTCGCTGCGGCGCGCGGCGGGCGCAAATTCGCCGGTGTAGATCCCGATCAGGCTCGGCCGGTCTAACTGGATATGCCAGCGCGGATCGGGCTGCGCGGGCCAAGTGTCAGGCTTTCCAGGCTGGCTGGTCAATTGGCGATATTGCGCGACCGGGATGCCAAGCGCGGCAACATTCAATAGCGGCTGCTGCGCTGCATTGAGCGCCTTGCAGGCCGCCGCGCCGCGCAATTGAGCGCCATCTGCCATGGTCAACACCGGTTTGGGCAGGCTGGTGCCCCCGCTTACGGGGGTTGCGGCATCATTGGCATAGATGCGGTAGAGGACCGCTTGCTGGCCGGGGCCATATTGGGGCGCGTTCAGCACCTGCCGCTGCGCGCCGGGAAGCGCGATCCCTTCGGCCAGCGCGCCGGTTGCGGGGGCATCGACAATATCAACGCTGTAACCGCGCTTGGTCGCGGTGCGATCCGCGCCGGGCCGAAACGGGTTGGTCGCGCCCGGTCGCGGAGCGATCAGATAATCGGCCAGCGCTTCAATCGGGCGGCCTGCCGCATCATAGCTGATGAAGCTCATATAACGCGAATGCGGGAAATCCCCTTCAAGCCGCAAAGTCGCGCCTTCGGGGACTGTGAAGAAAGCCGACCAGTAAAACGTGTTCGCATCGGGATAGGCAAGGTTGATGTAGGGATCGCCGCTGAACGGACCGCGCGCCCAGAAACAGGTGCGCGGGCCGGGGATGCCGACTGTGTCGGCAGCCGGGTCGGCGGCGCGTGCCGGAGCCTGCGTAAACGCCATCATTGCGGCGGCGGAAATAGCGGCGATAGTCTTCATCACTGGCCTTTCGATCCTCAACTCTGACACCGCTTGTAGCAGGCAGCAAAAGGACCAATTGTCAAATTTTGGACATTTGCTAGGCTGTTTCGCGATGAACGCCGATGATCGCCAATTCACTCAACGGGCCATTGCCACTTCGTCGGTGCTGGGATTGCTGACCCCGGTGTTGCAGGAACGGTTGCTCCGGTCGGCGCAGGTCATCCGTTGCAAGGGGGCGACCTTGCTATGCTCCGCCGAAGAGCAACCCTCGCAGCTTTATCTGGTGCTGCACGGCCAGATCGAGCTGACAGCGCGGACCGCCGATGGCGAGGAGATGACGATATCGGCGCTGGGGCCGGGCAGCTGGATCACCTGGCTCGGCCTGTTCGACAATCGTCCGGCGCTGCACGATATTGTTGCCGCACCGGGTTCACGGATTGTTGCAGTGCCTGCCAAATTGATCCGTGATGCGGCGGCCAGCGTGCCGGAATGCTATCCCGCGATCATCGCCGAAATCGGCGGGCGGTTTCGCGCACTGATCCAGTGGGTCGAACAATCGGCGCTGGTGGGCCGGGACCGGCGGCTGGCGCAACTGCTGCTCAGCCTTGCGCGGTCGTCCGGAACGGGCACAAACGATGTACTGCTGACCCGCGCCAAGATCGCGCGGCTGATGGGGTGTTCCCGCCAGACCCTGCACGATGCGCTGCGCAGCCTTGAGGCTAGCGGCCTCATCAAGCTGGCCTATGGCAGGATTGCGATTGTCGATCAGGCGCGGCTGGAGCAGCGTGCCTGATTGCAAGCCACAATGGCTTTGTTCATCGCCTGTCAGAGGCCGGGCGGATTATGTTCGCCGTCAGCCTCTTTCGCCGCATTTTCGGCCCGCGTGCGTTTCAGCAGGCGGTCGGTTTTCCAGAACTGCC
>JANQTR010000022.1 GCA_030731635.1 Erythrobacter sp.
CGGAATGTCCTGCACGTCCTGCGCGCGGCGGGTGGCGGTCACGATGATGACATTGTCGTCCCGCACGGCGGGGGCGTCAGCGGCCTCATCCTGAGCAAAAGCGGGGGTGGTAAGTGCACTGCAGGCCATCAGGCCGCCAGCAAAGGCTGCGAACTTGCGCGTCATGGTTTCCCTCTCTCCACAATCCAGTCGGTCTATGGGCCGATCTTGGGGTTGTTGGAGCGGACCCTATCAGGGTCGCGCCTCCTAACAAGAGTCACAGGAAAAGTTCTGCCTGACAGTAGCAAAAATGCAACATGTTGTGATGCGGCGCAGCATGAATGCGGTGCAACACTCGCAAACGCAACATTGTGTCGTCAAACGCGAGGATGTTAGAAGCCGTAGCGTAACCCTAACCAAAAGGTGCGCGGGACGCCAAGATCGATCGATCCAGCCTGATTGCGGGTGATGATGTCTGTGTCGGTCAGATTTTCCGCGCGGACGACCACAGACAGCTTGCCAGCCACGGGCGCTGCGACAAATGCGTCGATTGTGGTGGCGGGGGCAAGCGAATCAAGCTCGCGGTCATCCTCGAATTGCGCCGAGGTATGGCGCAGCGTGCCCGCCACCCGCCAGCCGGGCGCAGGCTGCCAGCCAAGTGTCAGTGTTCCTGCAAATTCAGGCGTCTGCGCCGGGCGGTTGCCGTCCAGTTCCAACGATGCGCCAGCGCCCTGCACCTTGGCATCAGTCCACGCCAGCGAACCGTCGAGGCTGAGCGCGCCCAGCTTGGCTGCAAGGCTCGCCTCGACCCCGCGCGCGTCGATCGCGGGCAGGTTTTCGCGGCGGCGCAGGTTGGGGGCGATGGTGACATTGGCGATGGCGTTTTTGACGGAATTGTCGAACGCCGTCAGGCTCAGCACCATGGCATTGACCGGCTGCCACTCCAGTCCGATTTCGAACCCTTCGAGCCGTTCATTCTCCAATGCGGCATTGGCCTGCGTCGTCACCGGGAACACCACGAATGGGCGGTAGAGTTCGTTCAAGGTCGGCAGCCGCAGCCCGGTATAGGCCGCCGCGCGCAGATCGAGCCGCCGTGTGGCACTGACCTTTGCGCCCGCGCGCCAGCTTAGTGCCCAGTCGGAACGGTCGGGCGCGGTCAAAGTGCTGACGGGTTGGCCCGCTGCGCTGACCGCATTGAAGAACCCGCCGGTGATGCTGGTGCGATCCGCGCGCAAGCCGCCGTTCACCAGTAACGGGCCGATCTGCCAGTCATCCTCGACAAACAGGCCGAGATTGGCGGTCGCGCCCCCTGCCCGGCGGCGTTCGGTGACAAGGCCCGAAAACGCGTTGATCGCGTCCTCCTGCAACTCCCCTTCGGCGCGGCGGTAATCAGCGCCGATGCGGATATCGTGTCCTTCGGCAATCGGTGGGCGCAATTCAAACTTGCCGCCAATCCCGGTTGACGGCGTGCTGCGCTGATCGAGCACCGGGGTGAAGCGCGTGGCGCTGATGACGATATTGGAAAAATCGCGCGCCTGTACATAGGCCAGCGCATCGAATTGCCATGCGCCCCGGCCGACGATGCGAAGCGAGGCCTCTTGCCCCTCACTGGTGGAATCCGCGCCTTCGAACCGCAAGGTGCGGGCATCGCGGAATGCGGCGATGCGGGCCTGCACCTCGACCGTGTCGGTCAGCGGCGCGGCGGCGCGCAGGGCAGCGTTCCAGCTATCAAATGCGGCGCGCGCAGAGGCGGGGACGCGTTGATCGGCGGGCGTGGTGAAGAACCCCTGCCCCCGGTCCCAGCGCCCGCTGGCGGTGGCAAACCCGCGCCCCAAACGCTGGGTCAGTACCCCGGAAAGCTCGCTTTCACCCCGGTCATTGACCGCGCCGCTCGCCAGCAGCGCGCCTGCGTCACCCGGCTCGGCGCTTTCCAGCTCGATCGTGCCTGCCAGCGCCCCTGCGCCAAACGGCCCCGATCCACCCCCGCGCGTCACCCGGATGGTGCCGAGCGTTTCAGGCGGGATCGCCGACAGCGGGATATAGCCAAAGAACGGATCGGCAATCGGCACCCCGTCCAGCAGCACCAGCGCGCGGCTCGTCGCATTCCCGCCAATCGCGCGTAACGTCACGCCTTGCGCACTGGGGTTGGAAGACCGGCTGTCCGAGCGGCGAAACTGCTGGAAGCCTGCCACGCCGCGCAGCACATCGTCGATCCGGCCCGATGGGCTGGCGATAATCACCTCACGATCAAGCGTGGTGGTGGCATAAATCCCGCTCGACAGCGCCGGATCAAGCCCGCGCCCGGTGACGATGATCTCGGGCGAGGCATCATCTTCGCGCTCGGCATCATCCTGCGCAGCCAGCGGCGCAGCAAGGGCTATGGCAATCACACAGGCGGACAGGCGCAGGATCTCTTTCATGGACCTGCGCCTAGCGGGTCAGCCCGCGCGCGTCACCCGAAAGTCAGTTGCAGATTGCCATTCAAGACTCGCTTTTGGTGCCCCCATGTGATTACATCGCGCAAACCGGGAGAGAGAGACCCATCATGCTTGCAACACCGCCAGATTTTGACGTGCTGATCGTCGGTGCCGGGATTTCCGGGATCGGCATGGCCGCGCATATGGAAATGAAGGCCCCGCATCACAGTTACGCCATCGTGGAACGGCGCGACAATCTGGGCGGCACGTGGGATCTGTTCCGCTATCCCGGCATCCGCTCTGACAGCGACATGCACACGCTGGGCTTTGATTTCGAACCGTGGCGGCATGAAAAAAGCATCGCCGATGCGCCTGCGATCCTCAGCTATCTTGACCAGATCGTCGATGAGCGCGGGATCCGCCAACACATCCGGTTCGGCCACAAGGTGACCAGCGCCGATTTCCGTCATGACGAAGCGCGCTGGCATGTCGAAATGGAGCTGGCTGACGGTTCGCGCACCCGGATGACCGCGAATTTCGTCTACCTTGGCTCAGGCTATTATGACTACGACGAGCCCTATGATCCGGGTTTCGACTTCGGCGAGTTTGAAGGCCAGGTGCTGCACCCGCAATTCTGGCCCGAAAACCTCGATTACGCAGGCAAGCGCGTGGTTGTGATCGGTTCGGGGGCGACGGCGGTGACGATTGTGCCGTCGATGGCAAAAGAAGCCGCGCATGTCACCATGCTGCAACGCACCCCGACCTGGATGTTCTCACGCCCGGCAAAGGATGCGTTTGCCAATTTCCTGCGTAAGGTCCTGCCTGAAAAACTAGCTTACCGGCTGACCCGGTTCAAGAACATCAAGATGCAGGATTTCAGCTTCAAACTGGCGCGCGACAATCCGCAGAAGGTGAAAGACGCGCTCTACAAGAAGATCGAAGAAGCGTTAGGCCCCGATTACGACAAGGCGACCTTCACTCCGCCCTATAACCCATGGGAACAGCGGCTGTGCCTGGTACCCGATCAGGACCTGTTCACCGCGATGAAGGCGGGCAAGGCCGATGTCGTCACCGGCCAGATCGCCAAGTTTGAAAAAGGCGGCGTGCGGCTGACCGATGGGCAGTTCCTGCCCGCCGATATCGTAGTGACCGCGACCGGGCTCAAAATGGCGATCGCGGGCAAGATCGCGATTTCTGTCGATGGCGAACCGGTCGAATTCCACCAGCGGTTCTATTACAAGGGGTGCATGTTCTCGAACCTGCCCAACCTTGCGGTGGTGTTTGGCTATCTCAACGCCAGCTGGACGCTGCGGGCGGACATCAATTCCGATTACGTCTGCCGCGTGCTTGAACATATGCGCAAGACCGGCGCGACCATCGCTACCCCGGTGCTGACCCCCGAAGGCGAGGCCGCCATCACCGAAGATGACGTGTTCGATTTCTCCAGCGGCTATATCCAGCGCGGCAAGCACATCATGCCGCGCAATTCGATCAGCTACCCGTGGCGGCTGAATCAGGAATATGTGGTCGATCGCAAACGGATGAAGGATGATCCGCTGACCGACGGCATCCTGAGCTTTACCAAGCCCGGGGCCAATGCGCAGGGTGCCGAAGAGCAGCTGGAGGCGGCTGAATAACCATACCTTGTCATTGTGAGGAGCCGAAGGCGACGCGGCAATCCAGCATCGGACCGCGCGAGTGCAGGACGGGCTGATCATGGATGGCTTCGCGTTCGGCTCGCAATGACGAAACCCTTTCGATTTCGCACGCCTTCGCCTAACCACTCCCCATGACCTCTCCCGAAAAAATCTGGACTGCCGGACTGATCGTCATCGGCGATGAAATCCTCTCCGGCCGCACCCATGACAAGAACATCGCGCAGGTGGCCAGCTGGCTGCAGGTACAAGGCATCCGGTTGACCGAAGTGCGGGTGGTGCCCGACGTTGAGGCGCGGATCGTGGCAGCTGTGCATGATCTTGGCGCGGCCTATGATTACCTGTTCACCACCGGCGGGATCGGCCCGACGCATGATGACATCACGGTAGATGCCGTCGCCGCCGCGCTGGGCGTGCCGGTGGTCATCCACCCTGAAGCGCGCGCGCTGCTTGAACGCTATTACGAAACGCGTGGGGGCCTTAACGAAGGCCGCTTGCGCATGGCGCGGGTGCCGGAGGGGTCGGAACTGATTCCCAACCGCATGTCGGGCGCGCCCGGCATCCGGCGCGGCAACCTGTTCCTGATGGCGGGCGTACCGCATATCACCGCCGGCATGCTCGACGCGCTGACCGGGCAATTGGAAGGCGGCGCGCCGCTGCTATCCGAAACCATCGGCTGCTGGGTCGCCGAAAGCGAAGTCGCCGACTTGCTGCGCCGCACCGAAGCCGCGCATGACACCTGCCAGATCGGATCCTACCCGTTCTTTCGCGAAGGCCGGGTTGGCGCAAATTTCGTCGTGCGATCGGTCAACGCCGATGATCTCAAGGCGTGCTGCGACAGCCTGATCGAAGGCCTGACCGCCGCGGGTCACGGGGTTACCATCGGCGGTATCTGACCTGCGTGCGCACCTAAAGAGATATCATCACCTGCTCTTAACCCTTTGGCGCTAACGCCAAAGACACGATGACCCGCGTTTTCATCACGATCGATACCGAATATTCCTCGGGGCTCTATGCCGGGCCGGATGCCGCGTCGCGCGCGGAGAACTTTGCCCGGTCGATTGGTTGCATCACGCCTGGAGGACCAGCGGGCGTCAGCCACAAGCTCGAATTGCTCAACCACTACGGGCAAAAGGCGGTGTTCTTCGTCGACCCCATGCCCGCGCTGGTGTGGGGCGTTGCCGCGATTGAGGATATTGTCGGCCCGATCATCGCTGCCGGGCAAGACGTGCAGCTGCATTGCCATACCGAATGGCTGGGCCATGCGGGCAGCGCCAATCCGCTCGCTTCAAAGCGTACCGGCCTATCCATTGCTGACTTCCCGCTAGACGAACAATGCGAGATCATCGCCTACGCGCGCGAAACGCTGATGGCGGCGGGCGCGCCTGCGCCGGTGGCGTTCCGCGCGGGCAATTACGGCGCGAATGATGATACACTGCGCGCCCTATCTGCAAACGGCATCGCCTATGATGCGAGCCACTGCCCGGCTCTGACTGATGGGCTTTGCCGCATCAGCCTTGGCCCTGAAGATCGTGATCCGGTGCGGCACATGGGCGTGATCGAAGTGCCTGCTGGCACGATCGGCACCCTTGGCGGTGGTCAGCGCCACGCCCAGATAACCGCGCTGACCCTCGCCGAAATGCTTGCAGCGGTCCGTCATGCGAAGCGCGAAGGGCGCGAGAGCTTTACCTTGGTGAGCCATTCGTTCGAACTGATCAACCGCCGCAAACTGGCCGTGAACCCGATTGTGCGGCGGCGGTTTAGCGGGCTGGTCAAAGCGCTGGCAGGAATGCGCCGAGTGGAGACCGGCACTTTCGCCGGTACCCCGCCGACGCTGCCAGCTTTCGCCAAACAGAGCGATCCCTTGCCCGCCACCGCGATGCGCACCAGCCTGCGCCTGGCTGAACAATTCATCTCGAACACGCTATACGGCGCGTTGTAAGAGCGTCTGGTGATGGCCGCTTCTGAGACTGCCGCAATTAATTTCACGCTGGGTTCGCGCCGCTTGCTGAGCGTGCCGCGCCGTCTTGCCACCTGGAACTTCAGCCTCGCCGATGTGCTGACGGGGTCCCTGCCCGAAGCTCCGGCTTGCGGGCGTGACGGGGTGCGGGTGCTGTCGGCCCCAACCGTGCGGTTGGCCGACGTCGCCGCGTGTTACCCCGGATTTATCGCGGGCGGACGGCAGGATTACCACCGCCATTACATCGCGATGGATCAGGATTTCGCCGCCTATATGGCGCAGTTTTCAGGCAAAACCCGCTCAACCCTGCGGCGCAAGGCGAAAAAGCTGGCGCAAGAGGCAGGCGGTTACACGGTCAGCGAACACCGCACGCCCGCCGAAGTGGACGCTTTCCTTGCCGCCGCCCTGCCATTGTCAGCCAAGACCTATCAGGCGCGGCTGCTGAATGCCGGGCTGCCCGATGGGCCAGAGGCGCGGCTGGCGATGTTGGCAGCGGCCGAGGCAGACCAGATGCGCGCCTTCCTGCTCCACGCAGGCGACGCGCCGGTCGCCTATCTCGCGCTGCCGGTGGTGGGTGATACGCTGGTTTATGCGCATCTGGGCTATGACCCGGCCTATGCGCGGCTGTCACCCGGCACGGTGCTGCAGATCGAAGCGCTTGAACGCCTGTTTGGCGAGCAGCGCTATCGCTGGTTCGATTTCACCGAGGGCGACGGCGCACACAAGCAATTGTTCGGTACAGGCCACGCCGCCTGTTCCAGTCTGGTGCTGCTGCAACCGACACGCGCCAACCGCGCGCTGCTCAGCGCGCGGGCGGGGTTTGATGGAACCGTGGCGCAGGCCAAGGCGCTGGCGGCGCGGTCAGGGGTGCTCGGTCGGGTGCGCGCGCTGCTAAGAGCCTGAGAACAAAGGGGCCGGAAGCACGAAGCTCCCGACCCCCTTAAACTATCTCGCTTGGCGACCAACGAGCCCAAAGGGCTCGCAAGCCCGACCGGGCGCCCGCAGCGACGCCGCCATCAGGCGGCGAGAGCGAGGAAAGGCGAGCGCGGACGCGCTCGCCTCCCCAAAATTACGCCCCTTCGACTTCCGAAAGGTCAACCTTGAGGCCCGGACCCATGCTCGAAGTCACGGTGATCTTGCGCACATACTTGCCCTTGGCGCCCGCAGGCTTGGACTTTACGATGGCTTCGGTCAGCGCCTTGAAGTTGGCCTTCAATGCGTCATCCGAGAAGCTCAGCTTGCCGATGCCCGAATGGATGATACCCTGCTTTTCAACGCGGTATTCAACCTGGCCGCCCTTGGCGTCCTTGACCGCCTGCGCAACGTTCGGGGTGACAGTGCCGAGCTTGGGGTTCGGCATCAGGCCCTTGGGACCCAGCGTCTTACCCAGACGCCCGACAACAGCCATCATGTCGGGCGATGCGATCACGCGATCGTAATCGAGGTTGCCCGCCAGCATGTCTTCCATCAGGTCTTCGGCGCCAACCTTGTCAGCGCC
>JANQTR010000023.1 GCA_030731635.1 Erythrobacter sp.
GGCACGCTGGTCGCCAACCTCGGGTTCGACAAGGTGGTGACGCCCAAGCCGGTGTTCATTGGCGACACCCTGCGGGCCTATAGCGAGGTCAAGGAATTGCGGGCCAGCAAATCGCGCCCCGATGCCGGGATCGTGACCTGGGTTCACGAAATGTGGAACCAGCGCGATGAAGTGGTCTGCCGGTGCGAACGGTCAGCCCTCATCCAGCGGCGGAGCTGAGCCAACCTCGCCGCCGAGCGCCTGCCACAGCAGAATGCGCGCGCGGCTCGCCCGGCCCAGTGCTGCGGCAGCGCGTTCGCCGCTGGCATCTGCCGCGCGGCGGGCTTCGAGCACTTCGAGAAAGCTGGCGAGCCCGGCGCGGTAGCGCGTTTCGGCAAGCCCGGCGGCGCGGCTGAGCAGGTCGCGTTCTTCGACGGAAAGCTGCGCTTCCTTGTCAGCGGCGGCGACGAGGCCATAGCCCGCCTCGGCATCGCCAAGCGCCTGAAACACCGCGCCGCGATAGGCGGCAAAGGCAGCGCGCTTGTCAGCGGCGGCACCGTCGATCTGCGCGCCCACCCGCCCGAAATCGAGCAACGGACCAGCAATTCCGGCGGTCAGCGTGCCGATGATCGAATCCTCATCAAGGAAATCGCCGGGACTGAAAGCCAGCAAGCCGATCACCCCTGACAGCGTCAGCCGCGGAAACCGCGCGCGCGCGGCGGCGGCCAAATCAGCGTCGCTGGCAGCAAGGTTTGCGGCGGCGGCGGCCACATCAGGCCGGTTGGCGAGCAATTCCGATGGCAGCGCAGCCGGGGCAGGGGTGGGCGCAAGTTCCGGCCCGGCCTGAGCCAAAGCCGCGCGCACGGTCGCTGCATCCTGCGCGGTCAGCGTCACCAGCCGCCCGATCAGCCGCGCACGTTCACTTTCCAGCGCGGCGAGGCGCACCTGCGATGAACTCGCGGTCGCCTCTGCGCGCACCCGGTCGAAACCCGGCGCAATGCCGGCATCCTCGCGCACTTTGGCAAGCCCGGCTAGGGCGCCTGCCGCGGCGGCATCATCCTTGATCGCAGCAGCGCGGGCTTCGATCACGCGCCAATCGGTCACGCTTCCGGCGATTTCCGCCAAGAGCGACAATCGCACGCCCTGCGCCTGTGCGGATGCGGCATCGATCCGGGCGAGCGCGGCGCGTTCCTGCGCTTTCAGCCGCCCGAAGATATCGGCATCCCAGCTGGCAACAATATTCGCGCCGTAAGATGTCTGTTCAGCCGGGATGAAACCCTGCTGGCCCGCCGCGCCAAATTGCGCGGTGTTGATGCGGTTGCGGGTGACATCGCCATCGGCGGTGATGTTGGGAAGCCGTGCGGCCCCTGCGCCGCGCGCTCCGGCACGTGCGCTGTCGATCCGGGCCACTGCCTCGGCAAGGCTGGGGGCACCCGCCAGCGCCGCGTCGGACAGCGCGGCGTAAGCGGGATCCCCGGTCGGCATCAGCGCGGCTAGCGTAGTAAGAGCCCCTGGATCAGGCTCAAAGAAAAACGCTTCCGGCAGGTCGGGCGTCGGCGTGGCGATTTCCGGTGCAGGGTTCGCAATGCAGGCGGCCAGCGCCAAGGGCAGGAGCGCGGCGGTCAGCAAGAGGGCGGGGCGGCGCATAGCCTCAGTTCCCCTGTTTGGCAGCAGGCGCAGCCTTGGCCGGGATGAAGGCGTCTATCTGTTGGCCCACCCGGAAGGCATCGCTTTCCGGCAGGGCATAGATCAACTGCAACACCCGCACATCGACGCGTTCGGCCGCACTGTTGGTGAGCGACCGCTTGGGCACCACCTGCGGTTCGGCGCGCACAAAGGTGGCATTGACGTGGAGTTCCGCCGCGCCGCGCGGGCTGATCACCGCAGACTGGCCCAGCGCAACCCGGCCCACTTCGTTTTCGTCAATATCAACGCGCACGTGCAGCGGGTTGGTCTGGCCCATCTGGATGAAGGGCTGCGAAGAACCGCCCATGGTCGAGACGAATTCGCCGGGCCGGATGTTGACGGCGAGGATCTCGCCCGCAATCGGCGCGCGAACGACGAGCCGGTCAATCTCGGTGCGCGCTGCGCCCGAGGCGGCCTGCGCAGCGGCAAGGCGCGCACGGGCAAGGCCCATGCGGCTGGTTGCGGCAGCTTCGTCACCCTCGGCGCGGATCACTTCGGCGCGGCTGACGGCGGCGGGATCGGACAGGTTGCGGTAAAGGTCGAGCTGCTGGCGCGCGGTTTTCTGGGCGGCGCTGGCTTCGGCAATCGCGGCGCGCGCTTCGTTGATCGCGGCGTCTGACTGCGCCAGTTGCGCGCGGGCGGCGCGGGCATCGACGGTGAACAAGACCTGCCCCTTGCCCACTTGTTCGCCGGGGCGCACCCGCACATCGGTGACAAGGCCGGACAGCGCCGAACCAATATCGATCACCTCGCTTGAAGGTTCGACGATCCCGGCGCCTGCCACCCGCGCTTCATTGGCGAGCTTGCCAACGGCCTTGGGCGGTTGTTCGGCAGGTTCGCTGGTCGAACGGTCGGGCAGGCCGGCAAAGATCAGCCATGCGGCAACGGCCACCCCGATCAGCGCGGCGAATGGGAGGATTTGGCGGGCAAAGCTCAGGTTGCGGAACATGGTGTCCTCAGGCTTTTCAAGAGAGAAGGGGGCTTAGTGATCATCGGGCATCTCTTTCCCGTCATGGGTGATGCGGCCGTCTTCCAATACGATGATCCGGTCAGCCAGATCGAAGATGCGGTTATCATGGGTCACAATGATGCAGGCGCGGTCGGGCGCGACTGCGACTTCGCGTAGCAGGTCCATCACCCGGCGCCCCGAACTGGCATCGAGCGCGGCGGTCGGTTCATCGCACACCACCAGTCGCGGTTCGTGCACCAGTGCGCGGGCGATGGCGACGCGCTGCTGCTGTCCGCCCGAAAGCTGGTTGGGCAGTTTGTCCGCCTGATTGCCGATATTGAGCTTTTCCAGCAGCACCTTGGCCCGCTCGCGCGCTTCGTGGCGCGGTACGCCCTGCGCGATCAGCGGCACTGCGGCATTCGAGGCCACATCAATTGAAGGGATCAGGTTATACTGCTGAAAAATAAAGCCGATATTCTTGAGCCGGAACTTGACCAGTTCTGTATCAGACAATTTGTAGATGTCAGTGCCAAACACGCGCACTTCACCTTCGGTCGGGTAGAGGATGCCGCACATGATCGAAATCAGGGTGGTTTTGCCCGAACCGCTTTCGCCCACGACATAAGTCATTTCGCCCGGGCGGATGTCGGTATCGATCCCGTGCAACACGCGGATGGTGGTTTGCCCGGCCACGAAATCGCGGGAAATCCCGCGCGCGCAAATCGCTGCTTCGGGCGCGCAACCGCCGATGCTGGTCGTGTCCATGATCGCCCCTCCGCTCACCGGAACACCGATGCAGGTTCGGTTTTCAACACACTGCGGATCGCGATCAGCCCGGTGACGGACAGAATGAAAATGACTGCGACAAGGCTGATCAGCGGCACCTGCCAGGGAATGTAGAAGCCCTTGAAGAACGGATTGGCGCTGAAGCCCGAAATGAAGGCGACCGTGCCGATCACACCCAACGCATAGCCGATCATCCCGACCAGCCCTGCCTGCGCCGCAACCATCTGCACAATCTTGGCATTGGTGACGCCGATCGCTTTCAATGCGCCGAATTGCTTGATGTTGTCGCGCAGGAACAGGCTGAAGGTCAGGCCGACAATCGCGATGCCGACAACAAAGCCGAGGAACACGGTGATCCCGAAATTGGTCGGGATGCCGGTGTTTTCGATAATGAAATTCACCCCGGCGCGTGAAAATTCAGCGCGGGTTTGGGCCTTCAGGCCAGTCTTGGCCTCAATCCGCGCGGCGACCTGCTCGGCGGTCTGCCCTTGGCTGACCCCGACCAGCACGAAAGACAGACGATTGCGGGTGCCAGGGACGAAATTGAGCGCGTTGGAATAGCGCGTGTAGAGGACCACCGTACTGGTAAAGCTGGGGATCGAATCCGCGATTCCCCTGATCACCGCGCGCTGATCATTCAGTTCCAGCCGTTCGCCAATCGGGCTTTGTTCAGGCGGGAAGAAGCGGGTGGTGCCGGTATCATCGATCACCACGCTATCGGGCGCGAACAGCACCGATTTGTCGCCTTCCTTCATGCGTTGCGGCATGCCGATCAGCGTTGAATCATCAACCCCGATCACCGCCACGCCTTCCAGATCGCCTTCGGTGGTGCGGACATTGGCCTGTGCACGCAGGTGCGGCACCGCCCATTCCACCCCCTCGACCGAGCGCACCCGGTCAAGCGCGGTGCCGGGCATGGCATAGCTGACATCGGTGGTGCGGCTGACCGGGTCCATCACCCACACTTCGGCTTCGGGAGCGTTATAGACCCCGGAGGCCCCGCGTTCGACCAGATTGACGAAGATCGTCATCTGCTGGGTGATCAACAGGGTGGAAAAGCCAATGCCGAACAACAGCCCATAGAATTTCTGGGCATCGCCGGTGAGCATCCTGATCGCGATCCAAAGCACAGGGGGGAACCTTTACACGCTGATGGGGTTGCGAAAGTGGACGAATCGCCGCATTATTGAACGGTAACGTTTAATTGAACGGAGCCGTTCACTTTGTCAATCCGCGGGTCTTCCGTCCCTGAAGCAAAAGGTGGCCGACAAGTTCCCGGCACCCGCAAGGCGGGCCGTCCGCTCGACGCGGCCAAGCATCAGGCGATTGTCGAAACCGCTGCATACCTGTTTTTCCAGAATGGCTATGCCGCGACCGCGATTGAACAGGTTGCCGCCGATGCGGGCGTGTCCAAGGTCACAATCTACAACCAGTTCGGTGACAAACGCGCGCTGTTTGCCGCGGCGGTGACATGCGAATGCGAAAAGATGCGCGGACATTTCGCGTTGGATGCGATGCCTCAAGGCTCCATCCGCGAACGGTTGACCGCGATGGGTGAGGCGATCTGTGCCTTCCTGTTCCGCCCGGAAATGTTCCAGTTCGAACGCCGGATCGCCGCCGAGACCGAGCATGACGCCGCGATTGGTGAGGCCTTTCTTGAGGCCGGGCCGCGGCGGATGAAGCAGGGCTTTGCCCTATGGCTCGCCCATGCGGGGCAAGCCGGCGACCTGGTTATCGACGATCCGATGCTGGCGGCGGAACAATTCGTTTCAATGTGCAAAGGCATGGGCGATCTGGAACGCCGTTTCGGCGCAGTGGTTGCGCCAGAACACAATCGCCAGCGCATTCTTGGCGCGGTGGATGTGTTCCTTGCCGCCTATGGTGCAGGTTCCCATCGATAATTCGCATCACGCTGTTCGAAAATTAGCACGAGACCGAAAGCAGCGCATTATCTTGCCATTCACAGCCTACGTCCTACATTGTCGGTGACGAAAGGAATCCCGTGCGATGAGCGAGCAGAACGATCCCCAACAGCAAGGCGATGGCCCCAACCCCTGGGTCAAGCAGCTGATGATCTGGGGCGGTATTTTCCTTGCCCTGTTGCTGGTGGTGACCTTGTTCAGCAATGCCGGGCAAACGCCTGGCACCGCGATCCGCTATTCCGATTTCCGCGCCGCGGTTGCCGAAGGGCAAGTGCAGGACGTGCAAATGAGTGATGAGTTGATCACCGGCAAGCTTAAAAACGGTGACTCTTTCAGCACGGTGCCGGTGCCCAACGACATCGACATCACCAAACTGATGGAAGAAAACGGCGTCCAGTTCACTGGCAAACAGCGTGAACAGCAGAGCATGTTGATGTTCATCCTGTTCCAGTCGCTGCCGTTCTTGCTGATCCTCGGCATCGCGTTTTTCGCACTGCGCCAGATGCAGAAAGGCGGCAACGGCGGGGCGATGGGGTTTGGCAAGTCCAAGGCCAAGCTGCTGACTGAACGGTCGGGCAAGGTGACCTTTGATGATGTTGCCGGCATCGACGAAGCGCGCGAGGAATTGCAGGAAATCGTCGAATTCCTGCGCGACCCGCAGCGCTTCTCCAAGCTCGGCGGGCAGATCCCCAAGGGCGCGCTGCTGGTCGGCTCCCCCGGCACCGGCAAGACCCTGCTGGCCCGCGCCATCGCGGGGGAGGCGGGCGTGCCGTTCTTCACCATTTCAGGTTCGGACTTTGTCGAGATGTTCGTCGGCGTCGGCGCCAGCCGCGTGCGCGACATGTTCGAACAGGCCAAAAAGAACGCACCGTGCATCGTCTTCATTGACGAAATCGACGCGGTGGGCCGTTCGCGCGGCAACGGTCTTGGCAATTCGAATGACGAACGCGAACAGACGCTGAACCAGCTGCTGGTCGAAATGGACGGGTTCGAAGCCAACGAAGGCATCATCATTATCGCGGCGACCAACCGCCCCGACGTACTCGACCCTGCGCTGCTGCGTCCGGGCCGGTTTGACCGTCAGGTCGTGGTGCCGATCCCCGATATCGACGGGCGCGAAAAGATCCTCGGCGTGCACATGAAGAAAGTGCCGCTGGCCCCCGACGTCAATCCGCGCGTGATTGCGCGCGGCACTCCGGGCTTTTCGGGCGCGGATCTTGCCAACCTTGTCAACGAAGCCGCCTTGCTGGCAGCCCGCCGGAACAAGCGGCTGGTGGCGATGCAGGAATTCGAAGACGCCAAGGACAAGGTCATGATGGGCGCCGAACGCCGCAGCATGGTAATGACTGACGACGAGAAAAAGATGACCGCCTATCACGAAGCGGGCCATGCAATCGTATCAGTCCATGAAGTTGCGTCCGATCCGATCCACAAGGCGACCATTATTCCGCGCGGCCGCGCGCTGGGCATGGTGATGCGCCTGCCCGAACGCGACAGCTATTCCTACCACCGTGACAAGATGCACGCGAACCTGTCGGTTTCGATGGGTGGGCGCGTGGCCGAAGAAATCATCTTCGGGCACGACAAGGTATCTTCGGGCGCTTCGTCCGACATCCAGTATGCGACCGATCTGGCGCGCAACATGGTGACCCGCTGGGGCATGTCCGATAAGCTCGGCCCGCTCCAGTACGAATCCAGCCAGGACGGCTATCTTGGCATGGGCCAGACGATGCGCACCATGGCTTCGGGCGATACCAACAAGCTGATCGACGCTGAAATAAGGTCACTGGTTGAAGGCGCACATGCCCGCGCGACCGATTTGCTGAAGACTCACGAAGATCAACTCCACCTGCTCGCACAGGCGCTGCTCGAATATGAAACGCTGACGGGTGAAGACATCCGCCAGCTGCTCGAAAACGGCAAGATCGACCGGCCCGATGCGCCGAGCGGCCCCAGCGTTCCGGTGACGGTGCGCGGGTCAGCGATCCCCAAGGCGGGCAAGCGGTTCGGCGGTACATCAGGCGACGAAGCACCGCAGGGCGCGTAACGCTCCCTAATCAATCACCAGAAAGGGCGTCCGGAGCGATCCGGGCGCCCTTTTCGTTGGTTCATCAGAACGCGCCCAGCACCAGCAGCGCTTGCAAGAACAGCATCAGCACGATCTGG
>JANQTR010000024.1:0-2354 GCA_030731635.1 Erythrobacter sp.
GCGAATCCCCGACCGGCCCATCACCCAGACGCCGCCCCGGTATCCCGCCGAAACCGATCTGGAACAGCTGGAACCAGTCGCGCGTGCCATCCTCGCGATTATCCCAGCCCGAATAGAACAGGTGCGGGCTGGACGAGAACCCGGCGGCGTTGAGAAATTCCGGCGTCTTTTGCCCCAGCAGCCCGCCCAGAATATCGAAAATGCGGCCCAAAGCATGGGTGCGGCCCGACAGCGCGGCGGGGAAATGCGGCTTGAGCAGCGAACCTTCAGGGATGCGCACTTCGATCAGGTCATAGAACCCGTCATTGAACAGGATCTGCGGATCGAAGACCATGATCATGTAGATGCCGAAGAACATCTTGAACATGTTTTCGTTGAGGAAAAAATTGATCGAGGCAGCCGATTGCGGATCGGTGCCCTCGAAATCGAGGATCACGCGGTCGCCATCGCGCCACATGGTGCAGCGGATCTTGTAGGGGCCATACCCCTTGCCGTCGTCGCAGATGTAATCTTCAAAACTGACGGGTTCTTCCGCCACCGCCATCGCCAGCAGCGATTTCATTGCGCGGTGATTGCGGGCCAAAAGCTCCTGCGTGGCCGAGACGTAGACATCATCGCCGAAGCGTTCGGCCATTTCGACCACGCGGCGCGCGGCGACACGGCAGGAGGCGATCAGCGCGTTCAAATCCGCCTGACACCAATCGGGCTTGCGGGTCTGGTGCATCACCAGCTTCATCAGGTCTTCGTTGTATTCGCCCTTTTTCCAGATTTTCACCGGCGGAATGCGCACGCCTTCTTCGAAGATTGATGACGCGCCAATCGGCATCGAACCGGGCACCGATCCGCCGATATCGCTCTGGTGGCCGAACATCGCGGTGTAGGCGATCAGCCGTCCGTCCTTGAACACCGGCAGCATCACCAGCCAATCGTTCGAGTGGCTGATTGCCCCGGCGCAGGAATAGGGATCGGACAGGAAGATCATGTCCCCATCCTCGATCGTGCCGTCAAAGCTGATCAGGAAGCCATCGATGAAGCTGCCGAACTGGCCGACGATCATCTTGCCAGCGGGATCGGCAATCAGCGGGAAGGCGTCCCCCTGTTCGCGGATGCCGGGGCTCATGGCGGTGCGCACCAGCGTCGCGTCCATTTCGATGCGGGCATTGCGCAGCGCGTTTTCGATAATGTCGAGCGTCACCGGGTCGATCGCGACCTTCTGGAACGGGGTGGTGTTGGGTTCGATGATCTTGGCGGGCATCGGCTTATCCCTTCGCCTTGAGAGTGATGAGAATGTTGCCCACGGCATCGACGCTCGCACGGCAATCGTGTTCGATCAGCGTGGTCGAATCCATTTCGGTGATGATCGCCGGGCCTTCGATCACGTCGCCCTGTTTGAGCTTGGCACGGTCATAGATCACCGCCGCGCGCTCGGCCCCGTCGATCCACACTGTATGGTCACGAATCTTGGCGGCTGATGGATCGCCGTCTCCCTTGGGCAATTCGGTGGCGGGCAGGGCGGGGGCCTGCCCCTGCGCCACAGCGCGCAGGTTCACGATTTCGTGCGGGGTATCCATATTGAAGGTGAACAGCCTGAGGTGTTCTTCATCAAACCGGGCGAGGATGCCTGCAATCCCATCGGCCTCCAGCACCGCCTGCGTGATCGTCAGAGGCACTTCAAACGCCTGGCCTGCATAACGCACGTCGATCTCGAACAGCGAGGTGATCTGTTCTTCGGGGATGCCATCGGCGACCAATTCGCTGCGGGTCTGTTCGGCCATGTCGTCAAGCACCGCGACCAAATCGGCGATGCTGGTGTTTTTGGCGAGGCGCGAGAAACTGCGCGCGGTTTCGGTGCGCATCCGGGTAGTGGCGTCGCCCAGGGCGCACAACACACCTGGCGAGACGGGTGAGATCGCAGGCCAACTGCCCATCAGCCGCGCCACCGCATTCACATGCAGCGGACCTGCGCCGCCAAACCCCATCAGCGCAAACTCGCGCGGATCGTAACCCTGCTGCACCGAGATCATCCGCAGCGCGCCGAACATGTTTTCATTGACGATATCGATGATTCCGCGAGCTGCCTCCATCAGGCTGATGCCGAGCGCATCGGCGATGGTCTGCACCGCGGCCTTGGCGCCTTCGCGGTCCAGCTTGAAGCTGCCGCCAAGCAAGTCTTCGGGCAGATAGCCCAGCACTACGTTGGCATCGGTCACGGTCGGCAGCGTGCCGCCCTTGTTATAGGCCACCGGCCCGGGCACCGCGCCCGCGCTTTCCGGCCCGACCCGCAGTGCGCCAGTCAATTGCGGGACGTGGGCGATTGAGCCGCCGCCTGCGCCCACCGTCTTCACATCAAGCGC
>JANQTR010000024.1:2454-7487 GCA_030731635.1 Erythrobacter sp.
GACCGCAGCAGCGACAGGCGGCCCTTGAAGCCTTCCTGTTCCAGCCGGGTGCGCAAGTTGGAGACATATTTGCTCACCACCGGACGCACTGCGGCATTGGCCACGGTTGACAGCGTGCGTTCGTATTCCTGCATTTCGGGCAGGACTTCGTGGCTCAATGAAACAGGGATGCCGGGCAGTTCTTCTGCCGCGATTTCGCCAATGCGGCTTTCATGTGCGCCGTTGAGGTACGCGTTCATCAGGCTGACGGTGAGGGCTTCGATCCCGTCGCCCTTGAGCTTGCGCAGCGCGGCCCGCACCGCGTCTTCATCAAGCGGGGCAACTTCGCGGCCTTGTGCGTCCATGCGGCCGGGCACTTCAACGGTATGTTCCAACCGGGCCAGCGGCTGCGGCTTGGGCCATACGATCCATGCTGCAAGGCCACCGGGGACAAAGCTACGGGCGATCTGCATAATGTCGCGGTAACCCTGCGTGGTGACAAGCCCGACGCGCGCCCCCTTGCCTTCCAGCACCGCATTGGTTGCCACCGTGGTGCCGTGGAGGAAATAGGTGATCTGTTCTGCGGTGATCCCGGCTGTGGCCATGATCGCCTTGACCCCGTTCAGGATACCTTCGGAGCTATCATGCGGGGTTGAGGGCGTTTTGTGCCGCCAGAACGCGCCGCTCGCTTCGTCAAACAGCAGCAGATCGGTAAACGTCCCGCCCACATCCACACCCAACCTGTACGTCATGCCGTGTCCTTATGCTTATGCTGCGCGGGCGACCGCTGAGGGCAATTCACGCCCCAGCTTGCCCGCAAACCATTTATTCGCTGCAATCGCAGCATCCAAATCAATGCCAGTGTCCACGCCCGAACGCGCCATCATGTAGACGAGATCTTCGGTGGCGATATTGCCGGTCGCGCGCGGCGCGAACGGGCAGCCGCCGAGGCCGCCCAATGAGGCGTCGAACACTCGCACGCCCGCGCCATAGGCCGCCCAGGCGTTGGCGACACCGGTGCCGCGGGTGTTATGGAAATGTGCGCGCATCGGGATACTTCCGGCCAGCAATGCGCCCAGCCTGCCGAACAATTCGCTGGCTTCAGATGGCGTACCGACCCCGATCGTATCGGCCAGCGCGATTTCCTCTGGCGCTTCGATCGCCAATTCCTCGGCGATGGCGATCACGGTGTCATGCTTCACCTCGCCTTCGAACGGGCAGCCGAACGCAGCGCTGATGGTGACCTGCGCACGCATGCCTTCGGCGCGAGCGAACCGCAGCATGGCGCGGGTTTCAGCCAGCCCTTCAGCAATCGTCTGGCCCTGGTTCTTCTGGCCGAAGGTATCGCTGGCGACGATCACGCAGCCGACTTGATCGATACCCCGTGCGCCGCCATCGCGGGTCGCCAGTGCGCGCATTACCCCGCGCTTGTTGAGCACGAGGCCGATATAGGTGCAATCAGAGCGGTCGGGCAGGGCGGTGATCACGGCTTCCGCATCGGCCATCTGGGGAACGCGCGCGGGATGAACGAAGCTCGCCACCTCCAGCCGCCGTGCGCCGTAACCGATCATGCGGTCGATCAGCGCCAGCTTGATCGCAGTGGTGATGGTTTCAGGTTCGTTCTGCAACCCGTCGCGCGGGCCGACTTCGACCAGTTCGATGCTCTCGAGGCCCATGATGAATCGCCTGCTTTGAAAAACTGTCGAAGGGTGAGATACTCAATTTGTATACAAATGCAATTGCGTCGGGGCAAGGTTGCAAACACATCTGTGTTGCGGCGGAGTTATTTGCCGCCTGGCACGGCACCGCCAGTTTGCGGGCCGACCGATCTGGCAAAGGTGTGGAATGCCCGGCGCAGGTGGCTGCCCATCACAGCACGCGCCCAATCGGGATCGCGCGCAGTGAAAGCGGCGATCAATTCATCATGATCGCGCGATGATTGGCGCAGGTCATCCAACGAGTAAGTTCGCGCCGTGCGCAGTACCACCGGCGCTTCAACCAGTTTGCTGAGCATCTGCCCAAGCCGCGGCGAATCCGCAGCATCGACGATCGCTTCGTGAAAGCAGCGATTGGCCTCAAGAAAGCGCGCAACATCGGGCGGGTCTTGAGCAATCGCATCTTTCAACGCGTGATTGACCGCTTCAAGCTGGGTGATTTTCTCTCGGGAAAGGCGCTGCGCTGCACGCTCCGCCGCATGGCATTCAAGCATCTGGCGCAAGCTGAACATTTCTTCGATATCGTCGCGGCTCCAATCGGCGACGAATAATCGCTTGGTATCGCTGCGCACCAGCAGGAGCTCGTCCTCCAACCGCCGCACCGCTTCGCGCACCGGCGTGCGGCTGACCCCGGTAATCTGCGCCAACTGGTCTTCGGTCAGTTGTTCATTGGGCTGCACTTGGCCGCTGAGGAGATGGGCGCGGATCTTGGCATAGGCCTGCTGTGACGCGCGGCTCATCGGGCCGCAGCCTTCAAGACATTAGAGAAATGGGGAATGGTCATGCCGCACCTTTTTTATGTCATCCATTTTGGCTCGGGAAGCCCTGCGGCGGCAAAAACACACCCTCGACACGCTTATCGGCCCATTTGGGGAAAGCACTTGACGGACGTTATTTGTATACAATAACTGTTCATCGAATGGCAACAGGCCAAATGGCGACGGGGGAGTGCCGTGAAGCGCATCAAGGTCATTGTTCCGATTGCGATGGATGAAGCAGGCGTCGCCAACCGCGCGCAGCAGCTTCCTGCCGATTTCGTGCGCCCGGGCTTTGCGCCCACTTTCGAAGCGGTGCGCTGGGGCGCGGCGCTGGGCGATTCCTACCATGATACGCTGCTGATGGACTGGACTGTGTTTCAGGCGGGCATCACGGCTGAGCGTGAAGGTTACGCCGGTGTTCTGATCGATACGGTCAGCGACAGCGGGCTGTGGCCGCTGCGTTCGGCGCTCAATATCCCGGTGGTTGGCCCGGGCGAGGCGAGTTTCGCCGCCGCGATGATGCTGGGCAAGAAATTCAGTGTTATTACGATGTGGCCGCAGTGGTTCCCGCTATATGAAAAGGTGCTGAGCCAGCACGGCTGGGAACACCGCTGCGCTTCGGTGCGCTCGATCGACACCCGCCCTGATGTGACCGAACTGCTGGAAGGCAAGGAAGAAGTCGTGTTCGCCAAACTGAAGGCCGAAGCGATGCGCGCGATCGCGGAGGACGGCGCGGATGTGATCGTTCTGGGTTCAACCACGATGCACCAATCCGCCGCCTATCTGGCGGGCGAATTGCCGGTGCCGGTGATCAATCCGGGACAGGTCGCGTACAAGCAGCTCGAAACGTTGATCGAACTGGGGCTGACCCATTCCAAGAAAGCTTTTCCCGCACCCGAAGTGCCCATGCACGCCGATATCCGAAAGGGCTGGTACTGATGCAAACATGGAATGAAGGCGGCCCCGGCCAGATGCCGCTGCTCTATCCGGTCTATATCGATATTGTCACCAAGCGGTATTTCGATGGGGTCGATAACAAGCACATGGATCAGGTGCTCGATTGCTTCACGCCTGATGCGGTGCTGACCGAGGTGACCAGCAACACCGTCCATCAGGGGCGCGAGGCGATCCGCGCGATGTTCGTCAAGCTGTTCGCTGACTTTGAAAACATCTGGCACGGCAATTTCGTCCACACTGCAGACCCTGAATCAAACGCGATTTGCAGCCAGTTCACCGTGCTGATCACGCCCAATGGCGGGGACGAGCTGCGGTACGAAAACTGCAACCGCTTTTACCTCAAGGACCGGTTGTTCCACCGGGTCTATGTCTACATGTCGGGTGACAACCTGCTGAAGGAAGGGGACGCCTGATGCAGTACGAACCCACGCTGTCGCGCGCCGAGCTGATCGATTTTGCGCTGAACAAATACTTCGCCCGCGTTGATGCCAAGGACATGGAAGGGGCGTTGGCGTGCTTTCACGACACGGCCCTGTTCTGCGTCCAGACCGCCTTCACCCGCCACAGCGGCAAGGCCGAAATCCGTCGGATGTTCGAAGATTTCTTCGGAGCCTATGAAACCATCATCCACCGCGATTTCACCTGTACCGTGGACGAGGCCAATGGGCGGATCACTGCCAGCTTCACCGCCGAACTGCATGATGCGGCAGGCCAGGTGACATTGCTCAATAACACCAATTTCTGGCGTCTGCGCCCCGGTTCAGATGGTGGCGCAGACGGTGTGAAGTTCCAGGAAGTCTATGTCTACATGAGCGGGGCCAACGTCCTCGTCTGATCCCTTACCTGTTTCCCTGTTTTAGGAGAGCCGATCCATGAATGTCCGTCTTGTTCTTGCCTCTGGTGCGGCTCTTGGTGCCATTGCCCTGTCATCGCCTGCCATGGCGCAGGATGCCCCCCCGGGCACAGATGCTGCGGCAGAGGATGACAATGCGATTATCGTCACCGCGCGCCGCCAGTCGGAATCGCTGCAAGATGTGCCCGCATCGGTCACGGTATTCGGCGCTGATACCCTCGCCAAAACCGGGGTGCAGCGGGCGGATGATTTCGTCCAGCTAACCGCCGGTGTCACGATCGTTACCGGCACGGCTGAGGCGGGTGACACCCAGATCAACATTCGCGGCATCAACGGCGCACGCGACGCGGAAAGCTCGGTCGCGCTGGTGGTTGATGGGATCCTGAAGACCAACACCGCGCAGCTGAACCAGAATCAGGGCACGCTGCGGCAGGTCGAAATTCTCAAAGGCCCGCAAGGCGCGCTGTATGGCCGCAACGCGGCGGCGGGTGCGATTGTGCTGCAGACGGTCAAGCCCGGCGATGCATTGGAAGGCGGGGTCACGTTGCGCGCGGCGCAGGACAACACCTACCTCGCCACAGGGTTCGTGTCAGTGCCCGTGGGTGAAGGGGCCGGGTTGGTGCTGTCGGGCAATTATTCGACCACCGACGGGTTTTTCCGCAACAGCTTCCTGAATTCCGACACCATCGATGATCAGGAAACCTGGGGGGTCGACGGGCGGTTCGTGGCCGAACTTGGCCCCAATACCGAGCTGGATGTAAAGGCCCGCTA
>JANQTR010000025.1 GCA_030731635.1 Erythrobacter sp.
CCGAGGCCGCGCTGGCCATTGCCACTTGGCAAAGCGTGCTGCTGTTTGTGGCGCTGACGTATGTCACGCTGCTGGTCGGGCATAGCGTCGGGATGCACCGGATGATGATCCACCGCACTTTCAAGGCAAGGCCATGGGTCGCCCGCGCACTCATCACCATCGGCACGCTGGTCGGCGTATCGGGGCCAAGCGGGATTATCCGCATCCACGACACCCGCGACTGGGCGCAGCGCGAGGCGGCTTGTCACGATTTCTTCGCCCATCGCCGGGGGTTCTGGCGGGATCTGTCGTGGAATCTGTTCTATCGTTTCGACTTCGCCCGCCCACCCAAAGTGACCATAGAACCGGAAATCGCGGCCGATCCGTTTTATCGCTTCCTCGACGCCACGTGGCGCTGGCAGCAATTGCCGCTGGCGGCGCTGCTTTACGCCTTGGGCGGCTGGCCGTTTGTGTTGTGGGGGGTGTGCGCCCGGGTGTTCGCCAGCACCGCAGGGCATTGGGCCGTCACTTATTTTTGCCATAATCCCAGCCTGAGCCCGAGCCCGGGCCGCTGGCTGGTCAAGGATGCGGGGATTCAGGCGTCAAACCTGCCGGGTCTCGGCCTCGTCACCTATGGCGAGTGCTGGCATAACAACCACCACGCCTTTCCCGAAAGCGCACGGATCGGGCTTGAGCCGGGGCAGGTCGATCCCGGTTGGTGGGTGATCCGCGCTCTTGAGCGGCTGGGGCTGGTATTCGACGTTCGCCAACCACGCGGCGAGGACGCGCGCGGCGACTTGCTTGAACGGCATCGCAGCTAGACCGGTTTACGCCTGTTCTGGGCATCAGGCAGTGCGCGCCGCCCAGTCCTGATCCGTCAGCGCAAAATAGATGCTGTCGCACCACGCCCCGCCGATCAGCCATGTGCGTTCAGCCCGGTGGGTTTCGGCAAAGCCAAGCTTTTCCAGCAGCCGGACCGAAGCGGTGTTGCGGGGATCAACATCGGCAGTGATCTGCGCAAGGCGATGCACCGCAAAGGCGCGGTCAATGATCGGGGTCAGCGCTTCGCTTACCAGCCCCTGCCCCCACAAAGCGGGATCGATGATGTAGCCAATATCGGGAAAGCGGAAAAACCCCGCCTTGCCGACGGCGCGCCCCTGATATTCGATGATGAAGTCGTCGCCTTCATCAGGCTGTGTTGCCGCCATCGCGCAAAGCCATGCGCGGGTCTGGTCTTCGTTTTCGTGCGGCACAGTTGACCAGAACGCCATCGCCTGCGGGTCGGACAGGATGGCGTGGATGGCCGCAAGGTCATCTGCCTCGCGCACTTTGCGCAGCACAAGGCGGGGTGTGCGGATCGCGGGATTAGTCCTTCAGCTCGTAGAAATCGCTGATGCAGGCCCATGCCTCCTCAGCGGTTTCGCACCATGTGATCAGGTCGAGGTCGGACTTTGAGATCGTGCCTTCTTCGGCCAGCGCTTCGAAATCGATCACGCGGGT
>JANQTR010000026.1 GCA_030731635.1 Erythrobacter sp.
ACCCGGACAGCCTGCCCTATCGCCCCTGCGCGGGCTTCATGCTGGTCAATGCCGAGGGACTCGTCTTCGTGGGTGAGCGCATCGATGCCTCCGCCCACGGGTTCTGGCAGATGCCGCAAGGCGGGATCGACAAGGGTGAAGACGTGCGCGACGCCGCCTTGCGCGAGCTGGAGGAGGAAACCGGCATTGGCGCGCATCTGGTGGAAGTGATCGCCCAAGGATCGCAAGCGTTCCTGTATGATCTGCCGCCCGAATTGCTGGGCAAGGTGTGGAAGGGCAAATTTCGCGGGCAGGAACAATATTGGTTCCTCGGCCGGTTCCTGGGCACCGACGTCGACATCAACCTTGCCGCGCATGATCCGGCGGAGTTCAAGGCCTATCGCTGGGTCGCGCCAGCCGAACTGCCCGAACTGATCGTACCGTTCAAACGCGACGTTTATGAAGCGCTGGTGGCTGAATTCAGCCCGCTGATCTGACACACGTCAGTTGCTGACCGCAGCACCTTCAGCCGGGGTGTCGGCCGCTAGCCGCGCCGGAACGCCGCGTGCGATGGTGCTTTGCAGGGCGACCGTTTCGGGGCACTTGTCACCGCACAGGCTTTGCAGCGTGGCAAGGTTCCGCTTGGCTTTTTCAAGCGCGCCTTTTTCCACCATCGCCGCGCCTTCGCCCGAAATCGCGGCGAAATTGCCCGGATCGCGCTGCAACGCTTCGCGGTAATAGCGAATCGCCTTGCCCTGCAGCCCGCTCTGACGCGCAGCTTCAGCCAGTTCGACAAAGATCGGCGTGTAGCCCGGATCAACCGTCAGCGCGGCTTCGAAAGCGTCAACCGCCGCCTGCGTTTCGCCTGCCTGCAATGCTGCCTTGCCCTGTGCAATCAGTACCGCTGCGCGAGGATCGGGGGCATCGCCCGCCCCTGCATTCAACACGCTCGCCGACATGGCCAGACACAGGGACAACGCGGCAGCAGCAGGCGCAAAACGCATCAGAAGCTCCTTCAGTGCAAGAGACCGGGAACCGGAAGGCTGGGTCATAGCGGACTACGCTATCATGGAGAACGCAGGCATGCGATGAAAAAACCATCCGTGCCATCGTGGAGCGGATCGAGCCGGTGCCCAACCCCATGTGCGCGTCCCAATGGCAGGGTGAGCGGTTCTGCCTGCCAGCCGGGGTGACGGGCAAGAAAGGCGGTGATGCGGTCGCTTCCTTCGGCATCAAGCACCGAGCAGGTGACGAACGCCAGCGTGCCGCCGGGGCGCACCAGATAAGACCCAACATCAAGCACATGGTCCTGCAAGGCATTGAGCCGGCCCAGTTCTGCCGGGTCAAGCCGCCAGCGCCCCTCAGGGCTCCTGCGCCAGGTTCCGCTGCCCGAACATGGCGCATCGACCAGCACGTGATCAGCCTTGCCCGCCCAATTGCCCAGCGCGCGCATTTCGCGCATTGGATCGAGCAGAACGATGTGATCAATCTGCGCGCCAGCCCGCGCCGCACGCGGGGCAAGGTTGCCCAGACGGCGCTTGTCAGTATCTGCAGCAACAATGCTCGCCGCATTGCCGAGCCGCGCGGCCAACGCCAGCGTCTTGCCGCCGCCGCCTGCACACAGATCAATGATGGTATCCCCCGGCGATACCGGCAGGGCATCAATGATCAGCTGGCTGCCCAGATCCTGCACTTCGATCAGGCCTTGGGTATAGGCATCCCACTGTTCGACCTGCGTGCCCGAAGGGAAGCGCAAAGCCAGCGGCGCGGTGAGCGGTTCACCCGGTTCGGGCAATTCGATCGTCGCACGGTCAGCCTTCAGCGCATTGACCCGAATATCGAGCGGTGCGCGGTCAAGCAGTGCGGCAATCTCTGGCCCGCCCAGCCCCGATGCCCGCAATGCGGCGGCGAGCCATTTGGGCGCGAGGCCGGTCTTGGCGACCACTTCGCCTTCAGCCTTGGGCGCAGGGCCGTGGGCTGATCCATCGAACAGCGCGGCGATTGCGGCGTCCTGACCCGCCACCGCCAGCATGGCCGCACGGCCGTTTTCGGGCACGGGGCCGCACAGGCGGATCGCTTGATAGACCAGATCGCGCACTGCACGCCGGTCTTTCGATCCGGCATAGCGGCGGGTGCGGAAATATTCGGCGATGATGCGGTCAGCCGGTGCGCCTTTGCCGCGTGCGGCGGCAATCACCGTGTCGAGCAGATCTATCGCGGCCTGGACCCTGGCTGACGGGGTCATGTGTCCTTCTCGAAGAATGGGGCCTTAACGTGTAGGATAATTGGGTGCCTCTCGGGTAATGGCGACATCGTGCACATGGCTTTCTGAAAGTCCGGCATTGGTGATCCGCACGAACTGCGCGCGCGCCTGAAGGTCGGCAATGGTCGCCGATCCGGTGTAACCCATCGCCGCCTTGATCCCGCCGACGAGTTGGTGAACCACGTTTGATGCAGGCCCCTTGAACGGCACCTGACCTTCGATGCCTTCGGGCACCAGTTTCATGGCGGACACATCCTGCTGGAAATAACGGTCGGCACTGCCGCGCGCCATCGCGCCGACGCTGCCCATGCCGCGGTAAGCCTTGTAGCTGCGGCCCTGATACAGGAATACCTCGCCCGGGCTTTCCGCCGTGCCGGCCAGCATGCTGCCGATCATCACGCTGGACGCGCCCGCTGCCAGCGCCTTGGCCGCATCGCCGCTGGTGCGCAGGCCGCCATCGGCGATCACCGGCACGCCCGATTTGGCGGCTTCGGCGGCGCTTTCCATGATCGCGGTCAGCTGCGGCACGCCGACGCCTGCCACCACGCGGGTGGTGCAGATCGATCCCGGCCCGATCCCGACCTTGACCGCATCGGCCCCTGCATCAATCAGCGCGCGGGTCGCTTCGGCCGTGGCAACATTGCCCGCAATCACCTGCACCGCGTTGGAGAGTTTCTTGACCCGTTCCACCGCACGGGCGACTTCGATATTATGGCCATGGGCGGTATCGATCACGATCACGTCGACCTCGGCATCGATCAGGGCTTCGGTGCGCGCAAAGCCCGCATCGCCGACCGTGGTCGCCGCCGCAACCCGCAGGCGCCCGGTCGCATCCTTGGTCGCGTGAGGATAATTCACGGCCTTTTCGATATCCTTGACCGTGATCAGCCCGATGCAGTGGAACGCATCGTCGACCACCAGCAGCTTCTCGATCCGCCGCGCGTGGAGCAGCCGCCGCGCCTCTTCCTGCCCGGTGCCGAGCGGCACGGTGGCAAGGTTTTCGGTCGTCATCAGCTCACGCACCGGCTGCGCCGGGTTTTCGGCAAAGCGCACATCGCGGTTGGTGAGAATGCCAACCAGCTTGCCGCCCGCATCGACCACCGGAATGCCGCTGATCCGGTGCAGCTGCATCAGCGCCTGCGCCTCGCCCAGGGTCGCGTCGGGGCCGATGGTGATCGGATTGACCACCATGCCGCTTTCATAGCGCTTGACCGCGCGCACTGCGGCGCATTGATCGGGCACTTCAAGATTGCGGTGCAGCACACCGATGCCGCCCAATTGCGCCATGGCAATTGCCATGTCCGCCTCGGTCACGGTGTCCATCGCCGATGAAAGCACAGGAATGTTGAGCGCGATGTCGCGCGTCAGCCGGGTAGAGGTATCAGCCATGCTCGGTAGCACGCCGCTTTCCGCAGGGCGGAGCAGCACATCATCAAAGGTCAGGCCGAGCGGGATATCCATGTGCGCCACTTTCTTGCAATCGCAGGAGTCGTCGAGAGAGGGGGAGATTCGTGGCGGCCCATGTAACCGCGCTTTCCCAATTGCGCTAGGGCTGGGGCGCGGACGACGGCTGATAGCGTGCAGGGTCCGCCAATATGCGGATCAGACGTTCGTGCATCAGCAGGTCATCAACCGCCCCGCCCAGCTCGATCTGAACGGCTTCGTCCGAGGGGCGGTGATAGCGCGTGCCAAGAAAAGGTTGCAACACGTCGCGCGATCCATAGCTGCTCGACAACAGCACGCTGGGTACACCTTGTTGCTGCAAAACCCAGCCGTCCTGCCGCTGAACAAAGCTGTCGGCCAGCGCGGCATCGCCATCACCGCGTCCGCTGCTGGCCAGTTCGGCAAGGATCACCGCATCAAGCGGCCCCTGCCCGCGCCCGATATAGCCGACCGGACTGCCCGCCGGAGCCAACGCCAACATGTCGAAATTAAAGGCCGCAACAATCTGGCTGAGCGGCTGCGGAGGCTGTTTGGCGAACGCACGCACCCCCAGCAATCCGGCTTCTTCGGCGGTTGTCGCCAATACATAGATATCGCGGCCCAGCGGCGCGCCTGCCTTCAATCGCCGCGCCAGTTCCAGCATGACCGCCAGCCCGCTGGCATTATCAACCGCGCCGTTGCAGATTCGGTCAGCTGCGTCAGCCGGGCTGCATTCGCCCAGGTGATCCCAATGCGCCAGCACCAGCACCGCGCCGGATCCGGGCGCATTTCCGGGAATCACACCCAGAAGATTGGAGCTGACAAATTCGCGCCGCTCCGCAGTCGCTTCGATCGACACCGCCAGATTGAGTTCGAGCGGCGCGAAATCGGGTGCCTGCGCATCAGCCTTGAGCCGAGCCCAGCGGCCCTGCCCGATCACCCCGCCAAGCGCTGCATCGGTGACATAGGCGGCCAGCGTATCGACTTCGTCGCTGGCCAGTTGCACCCGTTCGGCACTCTGCGCCGCAGGCAGCGTCGCTGCGTCTGGCTCAACTGTGACAACTGCTGTCGCGCGCTGCGCAAACAGGGAATTGCGCCGCATGGTATCGCGCCCCGGATCGGCCAGCATGACCGCCACCGCGCCAGCCAGCCGGTCGCCCAGCACCGACCCATCGCCGAAACCAACAAACACCACCGGCACGCCTGTTCCCGGCCCGCTGGTCGCAATCGCGCGGCGGCGCGGGGTGAACACCACCGCATCGCTGGCAGGCACCACCACCCGTTTGCGCCCTTGCGTCAAGGTCAATTGCCCGGACAGCGGACGGGTGCCAACCAGCGCCACCGGCTCCCGCCAGTATGACCCCGGATCATTGGTGCCCGATACCAGCCCCACTTCAGCCATGCGGGTTTCAAGATAGGCAAGCGTCTTTTCTTCGCCCGGCGTCCCCGGTTTGCGTCCGGCAAAATCGTCGCTGGCAAGCATTGTGATATCAGCCATCAGGCGCTGCTCAATCGCCGCGCGTTCGGATACCGGCACGCTGACAACTGGTGCGGGCGTGCAAGCCGCCAGCATCAGGCTTGCCAGCCCCGTTACCAGCAGCCGGGCGCCCGAACCCATCATTCGGCGGTCCAGCCCCCATCAATACTGTAATTCGCGCCGGTGATATTGCGCGCCGCATCACCGCACAGGAACAGCGCCATTGCGGCGACATCTTCGGGCAGCACAAAGCTTTTGGTCGGCTGTTTGGCCAGCAGCACGTCGTTCATTACCTGATCACGGGTCATCCCGCGCGCGGCCATGGTGTCGGGGATCTGATTTTCGACCAGCGGCGTCCAGACATAGCCCGGCGAAATGCAATTGGCGGTGATGCCGTGGGTCGCGAGTTCCAGTGCGATGGTCTTGGTGAAGCCCGCCATCCCGTGCTTGGCCGCGACATAGGCGCTTTTGAATGGCGAGGCGACGAGCGAATGGGCGCTGGCGGTGTTGATGATCCGCCCCCAGCCTTTCGCCTTCATCCCCGGCACGGCAAGGCGCGTGGTGTGAAAGCTCGCCGAAAGATTGAGCGCGATAATCGCGTCCCATTTTTCAGGCGGGAAATCCTCGACCGGGGCAACATGCTGCATTCCGGCATTGTTGACGAGGATATCGATCGGGCCGATGTCTGCCATCATTGTGGCAATGGCGGCCGGGTCCATCAGGTTTGCGCCAATATAGGTCGCACCCAATTCATCGCAGAGCGCCGCGATTTCATCCGCATCGCCGAAACCATTGAGGATCACCTCGGCCCCCGCGCCAGCTAGCGTGCGCGCAATCGCCAACCCGATTCCCGAGGTTGACCCGGTCACAAGCGCGCGCTTTTCCTTGAGCATTGGCGGCAACTCCTGCACGGATGAGGTGGACACCATGCTTTTGCCGCGCAGGCGGCGGCTGTCCAGCGAATTGCATAGGTGGGAGGATGACTGATGCGGCTTAACCCCTTTGATACGTCAAAAATCAAGGTGCGTTCCAGCAGCGCAGGCGGCAGGGGCGGCGGCGCGGGCCGCGCGGGCGGGATCGGCTGCGGCACCCTGGTGATCGCATTGATCGGTGCCGTCGTGTTCGGGCTCGATCCGATGCAGACAATCGGCATGGTTCAGGGCGTGCAACAGCAGGCTGGGCCGGTGCAAGCCGGGGGCGGCAGCGACCTGAGCGAGGCCGAAGTCTGCACCCAGAACGCCTATGCGACCGAAGCCTGCAACGCGCTGGTCAGCCTCAACACAACCTGGGCCGCGGCGTTTGCCAATGCGGGTCTTGAGTTTCAGGAACCGGAACTTGACCTCTTCCGCGATGGCGGTGTTGATACCAAAGGCTGCGGCAGTGCCTCATCGGCGGCAGGGCCGTTCTACTGCCCGGCGGACAATGGTATCTATATCGACACAAGCTTCTATGACCAATTGGCGCAGATGTCTGGCACCGGCGGTGATTTTGCGCGGCTGTATGTGATCGCACATGAATACGGTCACCATATCCAGACGATAACCGGGCTTTCCCCGCAGGTGCGCCAGGCACAACAACGTAACCCTGCGCAGGCCAACCAATTGCAGGTGGCGATGGAATTGCAGGCCGATTGTTATGCCGGGATGTGGGCCGGCAAGAATCGTAACCTGATCGAACCGGGCGATCTGGAAGAAGGCCTGCAAGCCGCCAGCGCTATCGGCGATGATACGCTGCAACGCAATTCCGGGCAGCGGATCAATCCCGAAGGATTCACGCACGGGACCAGCCGCCAACGCATGGCGGCGCTCAAACTCGGATTGGAAAGTCGCAATGACAGCGCCTGTGATGTATTTTTCGAAGGTAGCTAACCGGCTTGCACTGCTGGCGGGGATGGCGATCCTTGCCGCGCCGGCAGCCGCGCAGGTGGTCCCCGATCCCGATGCAATGGAGGTTGCCAAAACCCCGCTGCGCGATCTCAACATCGATGCGCGCGACATCCCCGAAGTGTTGCTGGCGTCCGCGCGTGATCCCTATGCGCTGACCGGTCTCGATACGTGCGATGCAATCGTCATCCAGATCGCAGCGCTCGATACCGAACTCGGTGCGGATTTTGATATTGCCGATAGCGATGGCAACGACCGGTTTAGCGAAGGGCGCATCGGTCAGAACGTGGTTGGATCATTTCTGCCATTTCGCGGGATCGTGCGCGAAGTCAGCGGCGCGGCCAGCAACGACCGCGCCCTGCGTGCCGCCTATACCGCAGGCATGGTGCGGCGCAGTTTCCTGAAAGGTCTGGGACT
>JANQTR010000027.1 GCA_030731635.1 Erythrobacter sp.
CCTGAAGACCGCGTGATCGTGGTGCAGGCCCGCCGCCAGAATGAAACCCTGCAGGAAGTGCCCGTCTCCGTCACCGCCATCGGCGGCGAGACACTGCAACGCTACAGCATCGATCAGGTCGCCGACATCACCAGCCGCGTGCCGACCTTGAATGTGCAGGTCGGCGGTTCGGGTTCGGGCGGCCAGCTATCCTTGCGCGGGGTCGGATCGTCCAACATCTCGGCCGCGTTCGATTCCGCCGTGGCGTTTGAATATGACGGCGTTGTGGTATCCTCGATGCGTCTGGTGCAGGCCGGGTTCTTCGATGTCGAACAGGTCGATGTGCTGCGCGGGCCGCAATCCTTGTTCTTCGGCAAATCGGCCACCGCAGGCGTGCTTTCGCTCCGCTCGGCCAATCCCACCCCCAATTGGGAAGTGGGCGTGCGCGGCAGCTATGAATTCGAAGAAAAGGGCTATCTGATCAGCGGCTATGTGTCCGGCCCGCTCAGCGATACGCTGGGCATCCGGCTGGCTGGACAGTTCAACGACATCCGGGAATTCCAGATCCTGCAGGATGGCACCCCGGCGGTGAACCAGGAACGCGGCCTGACCGATCTGATCCTGCGCGGCACGCTCGATTGGCAGCCGAGCGACCGGTTCCGCGCCAATCTCAAGGTGCAATACACCAAGAACGAAAATGATGGCGCGATCGGCACGGCCGAAATCGGCTGCGGTGCGAACGGCGTAGCGGATTCGGTGTTCCTGCTCGGCGGTGGATTGCAGATCCCGGCGGGTTATGATTGCAACACCCAGGACCAGCGGTATTTCCTGCCTGATGCCGCCCCGCAGCTGGCTGGCGGCGTACCGGGCGATTCCCCGGCGGCTGGCCGCAACGGGGTGCCGTTTGGCGAAACCGATGTGTGGTTCGCCCGTCTGCAGTTCGAACTCGATCTGTCCGACAGCCTGACGCTGACCTCGGTCACCGGCCTGCTCAACCTCGATGCGATCGACTTTGACTGCTATTCCTACGGCGGGGTTTTCCCCGGCCCCAATGGCACCATCATCCCCGGCGGCGCAGGCTGTTCGGACCCGATCAACCAGCTGGAACAATACAGCCAGGAAATCCGGCTTGCTTCGGACTTTGATGGCCCGTTCAACTTCATGCTCGGCGCGTTCTACGAAGACCGGACCTTCATCTTCGACACCGCCCAGCAGGGCGTGAACATCTCGTTCGTCGGCGCTGATCCGACGCTGCCACTGCTCGGCGGCGGCTTTGCGCAGGGCACCGGGTTTACCTATGACTGGGACAAGACCCACACCACCAAGACCGAAGCCCTGTCATTCTTCGGCTCTGTGCTGATCGATCTCACTGACCGGCTTGAACTGTCGGGCGGCGTGCGCTGGACCGATGAAAGCAAGGTGCAGACGATTGCAGTGCCCTATGTGCACAACCTGCTGGCCTACATCCCCGATCCGGGCGGTTCAGGCCTGTTCATTC
>JANQTR010000028.1 GCA_030731635.1 Erythrobacter sp.
CAGCCTGTGCCTGCTCGATACGGGCAATGACGGAAGCTGGGACAAGGTCATCGTCTCGGCGGCCAAACTGCCTGAGCTGCGACGCAGTTTCGACATTGCCCCTGCGCCCTACAGGTCTGTGCAGGGTGGCCTTGTTCCGCAGAGCTATATCGCAGTGAAATTCCATCACCAGAATGCGTTCCACACGCCGCGCTTTTATGTCGAGGGCTTTCTCCTGGGCAAGCCGGTGCAGGTACAGTCGCTCAGCTTCGGCAACCCAGATGGCAGCTTCTCGGTCGCGCCGGGATCAATCAATACGCCGCCCGGCGAGTTACCGCTCGAACTCAGATATGGCGAAGCGCGCTTCACCATCGAGGCGATCGACAGCAGCGCCAAGACCGCCAGAGTCCGGATCGATCAGGCCTGGGGCACTGAAACGGTCAAGATCACCCGCATTGTCTACAACTATTGAAGCAGAAGGAATGACCAATTGACCGTTTGAGGTCCAGGTGTATTGCAGGATTAACACACACCGAACTTTGGGGAAGCCTTCATCATGTCGAACGCCTTGACGCCCGCACAGGAAGCCGCACGGCTTGTCGATACCCTCGGGCCGGAGGCGCTGGCCAAGGCGCAGGCCTACACGACCGGCAATCACTGGCTGCTGATTGCCGGGGTCGCGGTGTCGCTGCTGGTCGCGTTCGTCATGGTGCGCCTCAAGCTGCTCGACCGGATTGCCGCGCGCTTTGGGGAGGGACGGCGGTTCTTCGCGACTTTCACTGTCAGCGCCGCGTTTTTGCTGATCTCCGCCGCGCTGGAGTTGCCATGGACGATATACACCGATTGGTATCGCCAACGCGCCTATGACCTGTCGAGCCAGCCGTTGGGCGACTTTCTTGGCCAGCTGGCGATCAGCGAGGCGCTGGGCACCGCGCTGGGTGGGTTGTTTCTGGTTGGGGTCTATGCGCTGATCCGCCGCACCGGCAAGCGCTGGTGGCTGTGGAGCGGCGGTCTAACCGCTGTCACCCTGCTCGTCGCTCTGATCGCTGGGCCTAGCCTGATTGATCCGCTGTTCAACGAATACAAACCCGTCCCGCCGGGCGAAGTGCGCACCGCGCTGGAAGACATCGCCGATGATGTCGGCATCCCGCACGACCGGATCTTCATGTATGATGGATCGCGCCAATCCGAACGCTTCACCGCCAATGTTGCCGGCATCGGACCCGCCGCGCGGATCGCGATTTCCGACGTGGCGCTGAAAGAGGCCTCGCTTGATGAAGTGCGCGCGGTGACGGGGCACGAGGCGGGGCATTACAAGCTTGGCCATGTGTGGCGTTCGGTTTTACTGCTCCCACTGATCGCGATGCTGTTCTTTTACCTGCTGAACCGCCTGTTCGCGCCGACCGCGCGGGCTTTGGGCAGCGATGCCCGGCTGGACGAGCCGCGTGGCCTACCGGTGTTCGCGGTGGTGGGATCAGTGCTTGGCCTGCTGGTGACCCCGCTGACCAACACGCTCACCCGCGTGGGCGAGACCGAGGCGGATCAATACTCGCTCATCACCGTGAACGAGCCTGACGCGCTCGCCACCGCCTTGGTGAAGACCGCCGAATATCGCTACCCGCGCCCGAGTGCGTTCGAGGAGGTGCTATTCTACACCCACCCCTCTGTCGAAAAACGCGCCTTAATGGCGATGGAGTGGAAGGCGGCGCACCCGAAGGACGCACCGGCCGGCGAATGACCCCAAAACAATGACAAAAGACCAGATCTTCGAATTCTTCCGCCGTCTGGCAGAGGACAACCCCGCGCCGCAGACCGAGCTGGAATATGGCAATGCCTATCAGCTGGTGGTGGCCGTGGCGCTGTCGGCGCAGGCGACCGACGTGGGCGTCAACAAGGCCACCCGCGCGCTGTTTGCCAAGGTGAAAACGCCGCAGCAGATGCTCGATCTGGGCGAAGATGGCTTGAAGGAGCACATCAAGACCATCGGCCTGTTCAATTCCAAGGCCAAGAACGTGATCGCGCTGTCACAGCTGCTGGTCGATGAATATGGCGGCGAGGTGCCAGACACCCGCGAAGACCTGATGCGGCTGCCCGGTGTCGGGCGCAAGACCGCCAATGTCGTGCTCAATTGCTGGTTCGGTCAGGAAACCTTCGCGGTCGACACCCACATTTTTCGCGTCAGCAACCGCACTGGCATGGCCAAGGGCAAGACCCCCGATCAGGTTGAGGCCAAGCTGGAAAAGCGCGTCCCCCAGCCGTTCCGCCGCGATTCGCATCACTGGATGATCCTGCACGGACGTTACGTGTGCAAAGCGCGTACGCCCGAATGCTGGCGCTGTAAGGTGGCGGACCTGTGCAGTTTCAGGAAAAAGGTGCTGGAGGCGCCGAAGGGGCGGACATGAACCAATTGGACAAAGCTCTGCTGGCGGAAAATCAAGCGATCCTCAACCAATTCGCCGATCAGGGAAGCGATCTATCGCAAGCGCGCGTGATTGATTTCGAGCACGTTTTTCAGGACAAAACGGCGGCCGACAGATTTTGCGATCTTGCCGAGGCGGAGGGCTACAAGGCGACCCTTTATGAGCGCGACGACGGCAACTGGGACGCACAGGCATCGACGCGCATAATCCCAACCGCCGACGCCATCACCCTTTGCGAAATGGAGCTCAGCACGCTGGCACGCCAGCATGATGGATACGCCGATGGCTGGGGTTTCTACCGGACCCAATAGCTACACATCATCCGCGCTGATCAGCTCTGCCTTGTCAAGCTCGCCGGTCAGGCTCGCGACCGTCACCGCCACGGCGGCATCGCCGGTGATGTTGGTGGTGGTGCGCATCATGTCCATGATCCGGTCGACCCCTGCCACAAAGGCGATGGTTTCCAGCGGCACATTCACCGCGCTGAACACCAGCGCCATCATGATCAGGCCCGCGCCCGGAATGCCCGCCGCGCCGACTGCGCCCAGCGTGCCGAGCAGCGCGATCATGCCGTAATCGCCCCAGCTCAAATCCACCCCAAAAATCTGCGCGCCGAACAGCGTCGCAAGGCCGAGATACATCGCCGTGCCATTCATGTTCACCGTCGCGCCCAGGCTGATGATGAAGCTGGCGACCGAGTTCGACACGCCAAGGTTGCGCTCTGCACAGCGCAAGGTGACCGGCAGCGTCGCGTTGGAACTGGCGGTAGAATAACTCACCGCAATCGCATCGACCATGCCGCGGAAGAAACCGATCACCGGCACCTTGGCGATGAATTTGATCATCCCGCCGTAGATCAAGGTGATAATCAGGAAGCAGCCGAGATAATTGAGGAACACCAGTTTGCCGAGCGCCGCCAGCGCATCGAAGCCGAGCGTGCCCGCCACCCACGCCATCAGCGCAAAGACGCCAAACGGGGTCAGCTCCATCACGATCATGGTGACTTTCTGCATCACCACAGATCCGCTTTCGAAGATCTTGAGCGCAGGCTCGCCCTCTTCCTTGGCCATCAGGATACCGATCCCGATCAGGAGCGAAAACACGATCAGCGGCAGAACATTCACGTCCGCCATCACCTTGACCGGGCTTTGCGGGATCATACCCAGCACCATGTCGCGCCAGCTGGTATCGGTAGGGGCAGGCGGCGTGCCAATCGTCAGCGCCGAGGTATCGACCCCCAGCCCCGGCGCAAGGAATGTGCCCAGCGCAAGCCCAAGCCACACTGACATTTGCCCCGTCACCACGAACAGCAGCATCGCCCGCCAGCCCACGCTGCCGAGTTTCCTGAGATCGCCAATGCTGGCGACGCCCGCCACCAGGCTGAAAAAGATCAGCGGCACCACCAGCATCTTGATAAAGGCAACAAACACATCGCCGATGATCTTGATACTCTCCGCCTCAGGCCCCCACAGCCGCCCAACGACGATGCCAAGGATCAGCGCCGCAATGACGCGCTGCCATAGGGGGATGCGTAGCCAGAAGCCCAATGTCCTATCCTTCTTCAAGCGCCAAGGCGGCGAACGCGATGCGGGTATAAATCCGTGCCAGCACGGCAAGATCGGGGATTGCCACCGCCTCGTCACGCTTGTGCATGGTCGCGTTGCACAGCCCGAATTCGATCACCGGGCAGACAGAGCGCAGGAACCGCGCATCGGATGTGCCGCCGGTGGTGGAAAGTTCCGGTGCGGTGCCGGTTTCCGCCTCGACCGCCGCCGCCACCAGCGCTGAAAACGCGCCAGGTTCAGTCAGGAACGGCTCACCCGAGATCACCGGACGCGCGTGTCCACCGTGCTTTTCGGCGATGGCGCAGACCCGGTCGGAAAGGCTCTTGCCAGTGTGGAGATCGTTGAAACGGATCGAAATCCGCGCCTCGCCCTTGGCCGGAATCACGTTATGGGCGCGGTTGGCGGCGGTGATTTCGGTGATTTCGAGGTTGGAGGGCTGGAACCACTGCGTGCCGGTATCCAGCGTCAGCGCGTCCAGTTCCGCCAGGATCGCCACCAATTTAGGCAGCGGATTATCAGCGAGGTGCGGATAGGCGACATGGCCCTGCGTGCCGTCCACATCGATGAAGATATTGACCGAACCGCGCCGCCCGATCTTCACCATATCGCCCAGCCGGTGGACCGAGGTTGGCTCACCCACAAGGCACAAGTCAGGCGATAAACCCTGCGCCGCCATATAGTCGATCAGTGCGCGGGTGCCGTGGAGTGCGGGGCCTTCTTCGTCCCCGGTGATGATGAAGCTGATCGTGCCCGCGTCCTGCGACACATCCGCGACGGCGGCGACCATCGCAGCAATCGCACCTTTCATATCGACCGCGCCGCGCCCGTGCAGCAAGTCCCCGCGCACCTGCGGTTCAAACGGATCGCTGGCCCAGCCGTTGTCGCCTCCAATGGGACCCGGTGGGACGACATCAAGATGACCTGCAAAAGCAAAGTGCCGCGAACCCGGTGGCCCTGTGCGAATGGCGAACAGGTTTTCGACCGGGGCTTCATCATCCCCCTCAGCCCCCTCGCCACGGGTGAAACGGTGCACCGCAAACCCCAGCGGCGTCAGCATCGTTTCAAGTTCGTCAAACACCGCGCCGGTCGCAGGCGTCACGGAGGGCGCGGCAATCAAGCGCTTGGCAAGGTCGAGCGGGTCAAGCATTCTTGCCTGCCTAGCAGGAGTTTCCGTCAATGCCCAAGCTTGATCTTGATGCGATTCCCCAGACCAATGCGACCGGCTATCCACCGCCGTTCGATAGGGCGGTAGAAGGGCGGTGGTGGCGGCGGCTGGCCCCGCCTGCGGGCCTGACCGAGCTGGCGGCAAGCCATGTGGTGTTGGAGCCGGGCGCTTTCTCGTCGCAGCGCCATTGGCACCAGGGGCAGGATGAACTTGTGGTGATGGTGGCGGGTGAGGCCGTGTTGATCGATGATCACGGCGAAACCCCGGTGCGCGCAGGCGACGTGCTGGCCTTCCCTGCCGGAGAGGAAAACGGCCACCACCTCCACAATCGTACAGATCAACCGTGCATTTTTGTCGCGATCGGCGCAGGCGCACGGGGCACAGATAGCGGCGAATATTCCGATATCGACATGGTGTTCGGCCCCGCAGGCTACGCGCGCAAGGACGGGACACCCTACGACAGCAAACGCCTGCCCTGATAGGGCGCGGGCCAGCAAGGAACGCATGCGCCATGGACATTGTCGGATTTGCCCTTGCGGTGCTGCTGATCGAGCTGACGCCCGGGCCCAACATGGGCTGGCTGGTCGCGTTGACACTGGCCGAAGGGCGACGGGCTGGCCTTTCGGCGCTCAGCGGCATTGCTTTGGGCCTTGCTGGTAACGCTGCGCTGAGTGTGTTTGCGGCAAGCTTTATCCTCGCTCAAGGCGGCGTGCTGGCACAGGTGATGTCCGTGCTGGCCGCGGCGATGATGGCGTGGTTGGCGTGGGAGGCATGGAGGGGTTCTGGGGATAGATCGGGCGAAAGTTCGCTCACGGCGGTCCCGCGTCGCACGACCCGGCGGCATTTTTTCGGTGGCTTGGTGATCAATTTGCTCAACCCGAAAGCCGCACTGTTCTTCATCACCGTGATGCCGCAATTCATCCCTGGCGGGCAGCCCAGCCTGTCACAGGGGCTGGTGATGGCCTGCATCAGTGTCGGCATCGCAACTGCGATCCATCTTGCGCTGGTGCTGGGAGCAGAGCGGCTGCGACCCTTCCTGATGGCGCAGGAACGGGCGAAGATCGTGCGACGGGTGCTCGCCCTCGCCATGCTGGCGGTGGCTGCGTGGTTCCTACTGAAAGCCCTTGCCTAGCGCAGATACCCTAACGCCGCCGTTCGTCCGCAACCACCAGCGGTCCCGGCGCAAAAGCGCTGGTCAGCAAGTCCGCAATCCGCAAGCCTGCCTGCTGCACCCGGCGCTTGGCAATCGGCACACCGCGCACGATGTCTTCCTGCGACAGCGCGGTCTTTTCCGGCAGCGGCGCGGCGCAGACATCGTCGCTATCAAACGCGGTGGGATAGACAAAGGTGCGCGCAATCTCCCAGCTTTCGCGGCCCCAATCATCAGGCGTGCCACCGGTCAAATCGGCGCGCTCAGCCAGGGGATAGCGCCGCACCACCGGATCTGCGGGATCGCTGATCGCACGTTCGGCCAGCGGGCCGTCCCAGATCCAGTGCAGGTTAAGGCTGGGGATGATGCCATAATCAGTCTCGCGGTCGTTGCCGCCGCGATCCTCGTTATCACCCGAATGCAGCGGCATGTGCACATCGCCCGCGAAATGCACCATGAAGGCGAGCGCTTCGAGCCGGATCGCAGCAGGCAGGCTTTCATCAGCGAGAATGCGATGCGCGCGGGTGATCTGCGCGGTCACACAGGCACCGCCCGAACACTGGCTGCGCGGGTTGAACGCCTGACAGATCGGCGCGGTGCGATAATGCCACGCGGCGGTATAGCCCCAGCGCCAGCCTTCACCGCGTACGCAATCGGCCCAGACGGCAGCGTCCTGCAAGGTTTTGAGCGGGCATTCAGGCGTGCCCAAGGCCTTTTCATTAGCGAGCAGCCGCTGGATCTTGGCGCGCACTTCGGGCGAGACATTGGTCTCGGCAATTTCGGCGGTCTTGCGGTGGGCGTAGGCACCCCAGGCATGGGCGGGTGCGGGCAGGAAGGTCAGTACTGCCAACAGCGCTATGACAACGCCTCTCATGCGAGTTGCTCGTATTGTTCGATCACCCATTCCTCTTCCCCGGCCGCGCCGTTCCATTCGGTCATCCAGTCATGTTCCCACACCGCCTGCATGTATGCCTGTGCAAAGCCGGGTACGCTGATGCCATAGGTGACAAACCGCGTCACGATCGGGGCATAGAAGATATCCGCCGCGCCAAAGGT
>JANQTR010000029.1 GCA_030731635.1 Erythrobacter sp.
CTGCTAGGCTGGCGGCACCCGCAAGGGCAAGCGTCAGCCAGCCACTCTTGTTGATCAACGCAAAGAAGATCACGGAAATGGCCACCGTCTGGATCAAGATCGCCGCAGCGAACCATGCAATCGGGACTGGGCGATAGCTGGCATCGGGAACATACCAGTCGGGCAGGGCGGTATCCGTCCGCGCAATCCGGCGATCACCCGCCATGATGTCACCTCCGGTGGGGTCCGTAAGCTCAGGCTCGGACTCCGGCTCAGGCATCGATCAGATCCCTATCAATCTCGCCCGCACGGTTCTGGATGAAATTGAAACGGTGTTCGGGGTTGCGGCCCATCAACTCGTCAACCAACCGTGCCACGCCGGCGCGCTGTTCGAACTCTTGCGGCAAAGTGATGCGGATCAATCCACGCGTTTCAGGCGCCATGGTGGTTTCGCGCAATTGCTGCGGGTTCATTTCGCCCAGGCCTTTGAACCGGCTGACTTCAACCTTTTTCCCCTTGAACACGGTCGCTTCCAGTTCCGCCCGGTGCGTGTCATCTCGGGCGTAGCGGCTCTCTTTGCCGGCGGTCAGGCGGTAGAGCGGGGGCTGGGCGAGGAACAGGTGCCCCTTGCGCACCAGATCGGGCATTTCCTGAAAGAAGAACGTCATCAGCAGTGTGGCAATGTGCGCACCGTCAACATCAGCGTCGGTCATGATGATGATCCGGTCGTACCGCAGGTTGCCCGCATCGCAATCCTTGCGCGTGCCGCAGCCCAGCGCCAGCGCCAGATCGGCGATTTCGGAATTGGCGCGGATCTTGTCGGCAGTGGCCGATGCCACGTTCAGGATCTTGCCCCGGATCGGCAGGATCGCCTGTGATTTGCGGTCACGCGCCTGTTTGGCGCTGCCGCCTGCGCTGTCACCTTCGACAATGAACAGCTCGGTTTCGCGCCCGCCTTCGCCGCTGCAATCGGTCAGCTTGCCGGGCAGGCGCAGTTTCTTGGCGTTGGTTGCAGTCTTGCGCTTGATCTCGCGTTCCTGCTTGCGCTTCAAGCGCTCGTCCATACGCTCCATAACTTCGCCGAGCAGCGCTTTCCCGCGCTCCATGTTGTCGGTGAGGAAGTGGTCGAAATGATCGCGCACCGCGTTTTCGACCAGGCGCGCAGCCTCGGGCGAGGTCAGGCGGTCCTTCGTCTGCGACTGGAACTGCGGATCGCGGATGAAGACGCTGAGCATGACCTCAGCCCCGGTCATCACGTCATCGGCGGTGATGTCCTTGGCCTTTTTCGCACCAACCAGTTCGCCAAAGGCCCGCAGGCCCCGTGTCAGCGCAGTGCGCAACCCCTGTTCGTGGGTACCGCCATCGGGCGTCGGCACGGTGTTGCAATACCAGCTGGTCGCGCCATCGGAATAAAGCGGCCAGGCAATCGCCCATTCAACCCGGCCTTGGTCTTCGCCAGCGATGGCGGCGAAGTCCTGCTTTCCATTAAAGGGCTGCGCTGTAACGCATTCGCGCGTGCCAACCTGTTCGGCCAGATGATCGGCCAGCCCACCGGGGAATTTGAACGTCGCTTCCGCGGGGACATCATCGGTGACCAGCGACGGCGCGCACTTCCAGCGGATTTCGACCCCGGCAAACAGATAGGCTTTTGATCGGGCGAGCTTGAACAGGCGTTTGGGATTGAATTTGCGGTCGCCGAAAATCTCGGGATCGGGGACAAAGCTGACCGTGGTACCGCGCCGGTTGGGCGTGGGCCCAAGGTTTTCCAGCGCCCCTTGGGTGATCCCACGCGAAAATTCCTGCGCGAATAGCTGTTTTTCGCGTGCGACTTCAACCCGGGTGTGGACCGACAGTGCGTTGACGACGCTGACGCCGACACCGTGTAGACCGCCGCTGGTGGCATAGGCCTTGCCCGAAAACTTGCCGCCCGAATGCAGCGTCGACATGATCACTTCCAGCGTCGACTTGCCCGGAAACTTGGGGTGTTCATCAACCGGAATGCCGCGGCCATTGTCAGCAACGCTCAGCCGCCCGCCTTCTTCAAGCCGCATCTCGATCCGCGAGGCATGACCAGCGACAGCTTCGTCCATCGCATTGTCGAGCACTTCGGCAGCGAGGTGGTGGAACGCACGGTCATCGGTGCCGCCGATATACATCCCTGGGCGGCGACGCACAGGCTCCAACCCTTCGAGCACTTCGATCGAAGATGCGTTGTAATCCCCGCTTGAGGTCGGGGTGTTGGCGAACAGATCGTCTGGGGTGGTGTTGGGCATGGCCAGCGGTATAGGCCCGCCCGCCGTCCCCTAACAAGCCACCCCTCGGTGTTTTACTCAGCGCGTAAAGTCGGTTGGGGCCGGATCAACGGGCGTGATCTGGCCGCCGCGCACTTCGCGCACTTCAAGCGCACGTTCAGCGATGCCGTTGCGGGCAAAGCGGAACGGGCCGTCAACCCCCAGAAAGCCGCCTTCGTCATACAGCTGATTTTTGGGGAAGGGCGTACCAACCTTCCAATCGCGCGCGACCCGCAGTGTCAGCAGCACGGCATCATAACCCAGCGTCGCTGCACGGTACGGGGCGGTGCCAAAGCGGGTCTGATAGCTATCCGCAAAGCGTTTGTAGCGCTGGTCTGACACGGCAGAAAACAGCGCGCCCTCCATCGATTTGGCACGGGCAAGCGTGGCCTCACCGCTCCACAATTCTGTGCCCAGAATGCGCGCGCGGGTGCGCTGGCCGCGCTGCAATTCATCGCTTGCCGCCACGCTCAGCCGGGCGCTGTCGGCGATCAGCACGGTGTCATACCCGCCCGCCGCGCGCAGCCGGGCGGCGGCGCTGACGATCGAGGTATTGCCGCGCGCATAAGTTTGCGTGTTCGCCAGCGCCCCGCCGTAATCGCGCAAGGCATTGTCGAGCGCAGATGCGGCGCGGGTGCCATAATCGCCATCGGGCAGCAGCGCGCCAAACCGCACCGCACCGCGTTTGCGCGCAAAGGCCACACTGCGACGGATCGATTGTTCGGGGCTGTGCCCCATCACGAACACATCCGGTGCGGCCGCGCTGGTGTCATTGGTAAAGGCGATAACCGGCACCCCGGCAGGGCGGGCAGCGGCCTGCACCGCCGGGATTGCTTCAGCCACCAGCGGTCCAAGGATCAGCCTGTTGCCATCAGCAATCGCCTTTTTGGCGGCGACGGAAACCCCGTTGGAGATATCATATGTGGTGATCCGCAGATTGTCCGCGTTGGTATCCAGCAGCGCCATAGTGGTTGCATTGGCAATCGCCTGACCGACAGGCGCCGTATCCCCGCTCAGCGGCACCAACAGCGCAATCCGGTGACGGCCGGAATCGGTTGGCAGCGCGGTGGCCGAAGGTTCAGGCGCAGGAATCGGGGCCGATGCGGTTGGTGCAGCGGTCTTTGGCACGACAGCGCACCCGGCAGCCAGCAAGGCCGCCCCTGCCATTGCAAGATTGCGCGCGGCAAAAGCCGCTGTCGCAGCTGCGCGCCACTCAGCCCACTGCGGCGCCCAAAACGGCGTAAACATGCGCTTCATCCTTGCCGACCCCTCACTGCTGCTCCATTGATCCGGCCATTATGACCACAGAGCCTCTATCCATCCCCGCAGGGACACCCGATCCGGGGCTCTACATCGTTGCGACCCCGATTGGCAATCTTGGCGACATGACGTTGCGCGGCATCGCTGTGCTGCGCGGTGCAGCCCTGATCGCGTGCGAAGATACGCGAGTGACCGGCAAGCTGCTCAAGCATTTCGGCATCAAGGCGCGATTGCAACGGCTTGACGATCACGCCCCGCCCGAAGTGCGCGCGCGGGTGATTGATCTGGCACGCGGTGAAGCCGTTGCCTTGGTGAGCGATGCGGGCACGCCGCTGATTTCCGATCCCGGCTACCGTCTGGTGCGTGAAGCGCGGGCGGCAGGCGTCACCGTGACGACCATTCCCGGGGCCTGCGCGGCGGTTTCAGCGCTCGCCATTGCTGGTTTGCCAAGCGACCGGTTCCTGTTTGCAGGCTTTCTACCGGTCAAGGACAAGGCCCGGCGCGAAACGCTTGAGGGACTGGCGGGTATTGCTGCGACGCTGGTGTTTTACGAAACCGCCCCCCGGATCGAACGCAGCCTGCGCACCATTGCAGAAATGTGGCCGGAACGCGAAGTCGCCGTTGCGCGCGAGTTGACCAAGCTGCACGAGGAATGCCGCGGTGGTACGGCCGCCAGCCTCGCCGATCATTACGCCGCGCACCCGCCCAAGGGGGAGATCGTGCTGCTGATCGGCCCGCCCGCTGTCGCGGAAGCGCCTGTGGTGGATCCCGACGTACTGCTGCGTGCGATGCTGCTTGAAGCGGGGCCGGGTAAGGCGGCGGGGATCGTGGCGAAGGCGACCGGGCTTGACCGGGCGGCACTTTACACCCGCGCGCTGGAGCTGAAAGGTCAATGACCGCCAACCGCTCCACCCCCCAGCGGCAGGAAGCCGATCGTCGCGGCCGCGAAGGTGAGGCTGAGGCGGCCATGTGGCTCACCCAGCAAGGCTGGCGGATCGTCGCCGAACGGGTCAAGACCAAGGCGGGCGAGATTGATCTGATTGCCAGACGCCCAGGACTAATCGCCTTTGTCGAAGTCAAATGGCGTGCGCGCAGCATCGCGCTGTCCGACGCAATTGACGAACGCCGGCTGACGCGCGTGGCCAAAGCAGCGGAAATCATCGCCCATGAATACGCCACCCAAGGCGAGGATATCCGCATCGACGTGATCCTGCTTGCACCGGGACAAAAGCCCACCCACATCGAAAACGCGTGGATGCCGTTCGGCTAATCCACCTCGGAGTTGATTGAATGACCTTGCGCATTGCTGTTCAGATGGACCCCATTGATGGCATCAATATCACAGGCGATAGCTCGTTTGCGCTGATGCTTTCGGCGCAGGGACGGGGGTATTCGGTGTATGAATACCACGTCGAAAGCCTGACGCTCGACGAAGACGATCGCCTGTTCGCTCATGCTTTCCCGGTGACGGTGCAGCAGGTCAAAGGCGACCATTTCACCCGCGGCGAACCGGTGCGGCTTGATCTGGGCAAGGACGTTGACGTTGTCTTGATGCGGCAGGACCCGCCGTTCCACATGGGCTATATCACTGCCACCCACATGCTTGAACGGATCGAGGATGAGACGTTGGTGGTCAATGATCCCGCGAACGTCCGCAATGCGCCCGAAAAGGTGATGGTGCTCAATTACCGCCGCTTCATGCCGCCGACGCTGGTGACGCGTTCAGTCGACGAAGTGCGGCGCTTTATGGCGAAACACGGCGCGATTGTGGTCAAACCGATCCACGGCAATGGCGGCAAGGCGATCTTCCGCATCGGCGAAAACGCCGAAAACCTCACTGCGCTGTTCGAAGTGTTCAACCAGACCTGGCCCGAACCGCACATGGTGCAGCCCTTCCTTCCCGAAGTGGCCAAGGGCGACAAGCGCATCGTACTGATCGATGGCGTGGTCGCAGGTGCGATCAACCGCCTGCCGGGAGAGGGCGAGTTCCGTTCCAACCTCGCGATGGGCGGCAGTGCACAGGCGACGCAGCTCACCCCGCGCGAACAGGAGATCTGCGACGCACTCGGCCCGGATTTGAAGCGCCTTGGTCTGACATTTGTTGGTATCGACGTGATCGGGGAGCAATGGCTGACCGAAATCAACGTCACTTCGCCCACCGGGATTGTCGCGATTGACCGGTTCAATGGCACCGATACGGCAGGGCTTATCTGGGATGCAATCGAGCAGCGTTTGCAAGAGCGCGCCGCTCTCAAAATGGAACAGAACTGATGACCGAACTGCTGCTCACCCTGCTCGACAAGGGCGGATACCTCGGCATCTTCGTGCTGATGATCCTGGAAAACGTGTTCCCGCCGATCCCGTCGGAGGTAATCCTTGGCGCAGCGGGCGTGCTGGTGGCGCAGGGCAAGATGAACGGCATTGTGCTGTGGATCATCGCCACGGCGGGCACGGTGGTCGGCAATCTGTTCTGGTACTGGCTCGGTGTGCGGTGGAGCGAGGAAACGCTCAAGCGCATGATCGACCGCTGGGGCCGCATTTTGACGTTTGAATGGGACGAATTCACCAAGGCGCGCGATATTTTTCGCAAATATGGCGACTGGATCGTATTCCTGCTGCGATTTTCGCCCCTGCTGCGCACCATCGTTTCGCTGCCCGCTGGCCTCGCCCGGATGAGCGTGTGGCGGTTTTCAGCCTTCACCTTTCTGGGATCGCTGATCTGGAACGGCTTGCTGATTTTGGGCGGGCAGGCGCTGGCAGGGTTGATCGGCGAATACGAAACACTGGCGGGCTATGCCATCGTCGCGGCCGTTCTGGCCGGGGTGGCGGTGTATATCTACCGCTTTGTCACGTGGAAGCCGGTCAAGGCGCATGAGGTTGAGGATCAGGCCGAACCGCGCGTCTAGCCGCGGGGATGCGCCTTGCGGTAATTTTCCAGCAGGCTGGCTGCATCAACGCGGGTGTAGATTTGCGTTGAACCCAGTGACGCGTGGCCAAGCAGCTCCTGCAAAGACCGCAAATCCGCCCCGGCGCTTAGGAGATGCGTGGCAAAACTATGCCGCAGCGCGTGGGGTGTCGCGGTATCCGGCAGCCCCAGCGCGCGGCGCGCCTGCGCCATGGCGCGTTGCACCATCCCGGCAGAAAGGACGCCGCCCTTGGCCCCGCGAAACAGCGGGTCCTTGGCTGACAGGGGCCACGGGCACAGGCGGGCATATTCTGCCACCGCCGCGCGGATGATCGGCAGCACCGGCACCATGCGCTGCTTGCCGCCCTTGCCGGTGACTTGCAACACCTCGCCCAGCGGCACATCGCGGCCCACCAGCGACAGCGCCTCGGCTATCCGCAGGCCTGATCCGTACATCAACAACAGCACCGCACGGTCACGCGCGCCGATCCAATCCACCGCAGCAGTGCCATCGATCATGTCGGCAAGGTTCACCGCTTCATCGGGCGTAACGGGCCGGGGCAGGCCTTTTTTGATGCGCGGCCCGCGCAGGCGCGGCGCAGCCGGGTCAGGATCGCCGCTTTGCTGGCGGGCGAAGGTGATGAAGGCTTTCAATGCCGACAGTTCGCGCGCGGTGCTGGCATTGCCTAATCCCTCGGCACGGCGAGCGGCGAGGAAGCTGCGCAAGGCATGGGCCTCGGTGCGGACGACGGCGTCCCAGCTTTCGAGCGCATTCGCCGCGCACAACCGTTC
>JANQTR010000030.1 GCA_030731635.1 Erythrobacter sp.
GGATTCCAGGCCGACCGCTGGGTGATGGGCCGGACGGGCATTCGCTGTGGCCGGGCTTTACCAATGTCCCCAACGAATTCCTTGAACGGTACTTCCCGCTCAGGATCGAGCGTTACTCGACCGCGCCTGACAGCGGCGGTGCGGGCCTGCATCGCGGCGGCAATGGCATCCACATGACCTACCGCTTTCTGGCGGACGGTGAGATCGCAATCCATGACGACCGCTGGTTCGTGCCGCCGTGGGGCGTCAATGGCGGGCATCCGGGCAAGCGCGCGAAAAAGGTGCTTGAACGCGTGGATGGCAGCGAAGAAATCGTCGGCAACAAGGTCGAAAGCGTCGGCGTGAAGGCCGGTGACCTGCTGCACTTCATCACATGGGGCGGCGGCGGTTGGGGCGACCCGCTGGCGCGCGACCCTGATCTTGTCGGCCTCGAAATCCGGCAGGGATTGGTCACGGCAGACGGCGCACGCGCCTATGGCGTGGTGGCCGACTCGAACGGGACGGTCGATGCCGCTGCAACCGCTACCCTGCGCGCAGAGATTACCGCATCGCGCGGGGAACTGCCGCTGTTTGATTACGGCCCCGGCATCGACGCGCTGCGCGCCAACTGCCTTGCAGAAACGGGCCTGCCTGCCCCAATCCAGCCGGTCTGGCAGATGCGGGAGGCAGCGGAATGAACGCGGCCGCTTCGCTTGCCAACACAAGCGCTCTGAACGGGATCAAGGTCGTCGAAATGGGTCAGCTCCTTGCCGGGCCGTTCTGCGGGCAGTTGCTGGGCGATATGGGCGCGGATGTGGTCAAGATCGAGCCGCCGGGCGCAGGCGACCCAATGCGCAACTGGGGTCAAGGCGACGAGAAAGTGCAATGGGAAGTGATCGCCCGCAACAAACGCTCGGTCACCTGCAACCTTCGGGTGCCGGAAGGTCAGGCGCTGGCCAAGCAACTGATCGCCGGGGCCGACGTGCTGATCGAAAACTTCAAGCCCGGCACGCTGGAACGCTGGGGTCTGTCGCCGGCTGAACTGCACGCCATCAATCCCGGTCTGATCATCGCGCGCATGTCAGGTTACGGGCAGGACGGCCCCTATTCAGACCGCGCGGGCTTTGGCGGGATTGGCGAAGCGATGGGCGGTTGGCGCTATATCGTGGGTGAGCCTGATCGCCCGCCCAGTCGCATGGGCATTTCGATCGGCGATACCCTGTGCGCAACCTACGGCGCCTTGGGCGTGCTGGCCGCGCTGCATCACCGCGAAAAAACCGGTGAAGGTCAGGTGGTTGATTCCGCTCTCTACGAGGCGGTGTTGCAGGTGATGGAGGGCTTGGTGCCCGAATATGACCGCAACGGGGTGATCCGCGAACGATCAGGCTCGGTGCTTAAGGGCATTGCGCCCTCCAACGTCTACACATGCAAGGATGGATCGTACATGATCG
>JANQTR010000031.1:0-3125 GCA_030731635.1 Erythrobacter sp.
ACATATGTGGGCCTGATCCCTGCTGATGCGCGCTTGGCGGTGGTGGCTGGCCTGGTGACCGCGCTGGTGCTGCCTGCCGTGCTGCTGGGCGGCGGGCGGATGCGGCCAGCATTGATAGAGCCGGTGACGGCAGAGCGCGGCGATCCCCTGCGGCTGCGTGACCGGGTGGTAGTGCGGATGTGGACTGCGCGGCTGTTGGTGCAGGTCGCCGAAGGCGGAATGTTCGCCTTCCTGCTGTATTGGTTGCGCTCGCTCGCGCCTGATTTTCCCGAGAGCGGCGCAGCCAATATTTTCAGCGCTGTGCTGGTGTGCGCAGTGCCGTTGTCGCTGGTGTTGGGGCGCTGGTCAGACCGGCATGGGCGGCCGATCTATCCGCTGGTCGCCACTGCGGTGCTATGCGGGGCCGGGATGATGGTGATGGCGGCGGCAGGCTCGCTGGAATGGGCGATTGCCGGTTATGTTATCTTTGGCCTTGCAGCAGCGATATTCCTGAGCCTCCACGCCAGCCAGACGTTGCGCGTGCTGCCCGCTCCGCAGCATCGCGGGCGCGACTTGGGGTTGTTCAATCTCACCAACACCGGGCCGGGCATGGTGATGCCGTGGCTGACGGTGCTGTTGGTGCCAAGCTTTGGTTATGCGGCACTGTTTGCCGTGTTTGCGGTGCTGGCATTCCTGAGTGCAGCGCTGCTCACCACCTTCGCGCGCCGCGTTTAGCGCTGCTGCTTGCGGCTTGCCAAAACCGGAACGGCTGGGCATAGTTTGATAACGTTCTCAAATTTTATTCGGTCTTGGGAGGGACTGGCTTGATGATGCGACAATTGCTGGGGCGGCTAGCCTCGGGGACTGGCCTGGCGGCACTGGGTGCAGCACTTGTGGCGGGCTGCGCGGGCGCACCGCCGGTTGAAACGGTCACCGGTTCGGTCGCAGCGACCAGGCCAGCGACTACGCCTGAAGCCTTGCTCTCGGCGATGAGCCTTGAGCGCAAGGTGGCGCAATTGGTAATGCCCGATATCGGTTCGATCACCCCTGCCGACGTGGAACGCTACCGCTTTGGCACGATCCTTAACGGTGGCAATTCCGGCCCCGGCGGCGATGACAAGGCGCTTGCGCCCGAATGGCTCAAGCTGGCCGATGCCTATTGGGCCGCGTCAACCGCGCCCTTGCCGAACGGTGAACCGGCAATCCCGGCGCTGTGGGCGACCGACGCCGTGCACGGCCATGCCAATGTCATCGGAGCGACGGTGTTTCCGCACAACATCGCGCTCGGCGCGACCGGTGATCCTGATCTGATCCGCCGTATCGGCGCTGCGACTGCGGTTGAGATTGAGGTCACCGGGATCGATTGGACCTTTGCCCCCACCATCGCCGTTGCTCGCGATGACCGCTGGGGCCGGACCTATGAAAGCTATTCCGAAAACCCGGCATTGGTCGCAAAAATGGGCGCGGCGATGGTCGAAGGCCTGCAAGGCCGCCCGGGCGATCCGGGCTTCCTTGGGGTGGGCAAGGTTGCCGCCACGGCCAAGCATTTCTTTGGCGATGGCGGCACGGCACAAGGGGTCGATCAAGGCGACGTCAACGGCGATCTGGCTGAATTGATGGCGATCCATGCTGCGCCCTATCCGGCTGCAATCGGCGCGGGCGTTGCCAGCGTGATGGCAAGCTTCAATTCGATCAACGGCACCAAAATGCACGGCAATGGCCCGCTGCTGACCGGCGAATTGCGCGGCAATCTGGGTTTTGAAGGTCTGGTGGTGGGCGATTGGAACGGACACGGGCAGGTGACCGGGTGCAGCAATGCTGATTGCCCGCAGGCGCTGCTGGCCGGCCTTGATGTCTATATGGTGCCCGAAGATTGGAAAGCGCTCCACGCGGCGCTGGTGCGTCAGGTGAATGACGGCACGATCCCGATGGCGCGGCTGGACGAAGCGGTGCTGCGCGTGCTGCGGCTTAAGCAGCAGCTCGGCATTTTTGCAGGCGAAGTTACACCGTCCCAGCGCGCCAATGGCGGGCGGTGGGAACTGCTTGGTTCGCCCGAACATCGCGCCATTGCCCGTCAGGCGGTGGCAAAGTCGCAAGTGCTGCTCAAGAACCACGGCGTGCTGCCGCTGAAGCCCGGCGCGTGGATTGAAGTGGCCGGAAGTGCGGCGGACAATATCCCGCAGCAGGCAGGTGGTTGGACGATCACCTGGCAGGGCGGCGGCGACCTGACCGCTGCCGATTTCCCCGGTGCAACGTCAATCTATGCCGGGATTGCCGCAGCGGCCAAGGCGGGCGGCGGTGAGGCGATGCTGGCCTCGGACGCGGCCTTAGCCAAGCCCGACGTGGCAATCGTCGTGTTCGGCGAAGAACCCTATGCCGAATTCGTTGGCGACCGAAAGGATATGGCGTTCCGTGACGAAGAAGGCCTGACCTTGCTCAAAGCCTACCGCGCGCGCGGCGTGCCGACGGTGGCGGTATTCCTGTCAGGCCGCCCGCTATGGATGAACCGCGAACTGAACGCCGCCGATGCCTTTGTCGCGGCATGGCTTCCGGGCAGTGAGGGGGCAGGGGTTGCTGACATCTTGTTTGGCCAGCGCCCTGCCACCGGGCGGCTGTCGTTCAGTTGGCCGGCTGCGTGCGATGGCACCCCGGTCAATGACCCGCAAGGCGCGCTGTTTCCGCTCGGCTTCGGCCTTGATCTGACCAGCACGGTGCAGCTCGCGCCGCTGGATGAAAGCTGCGATGCGCTCACTGTGGACACCGGCGCGGTCTGGTTTGCTTCCGGCAAGCTTGGGGCGCAGGTGCAGGCGGTGGCGGACAATGCGCTGCTGCCCGACCTGCGCGGCGGCGGCAACGGCATCACTGCGATCGGGATCGATCGCAAGGCGCAGGAAGATGCGCGCCGTATCACCTTTGCTCCCGGTGCAAAGCTGACGCTGACCGGGCCTGACAGTGGCGCGGCTTGGCGTGTGACCTATCAGGTCGCTGAGCGCCCGACCGCGCCGGTCACGGTCACCGCTGGCGGCAAGCCGTTGGACATCACCCAAGGCGTAACCGTTGCAGAGGGCAAGGGCTGGCGCGAGATGGTGCTGACGCCCGCCTGCCTTGGCGCAGCGGGCGGCAGCCTGACCTTTACGTCACAGGCG
>JANQTR010000031.1:3225-25128 GCA_030731635.1 Erythrobacter sp.
CCGGCGTTCTGCATCGCGCTGACCGGCTGTTTCAGGAACAGCATCGCCAGCAGCAGCGCGCGCGGGCCGCGTATCGTCACGTCGGGCGCGCCGGGCAATGCTCCAACGCGGCCGATCAGAACACGCCCGTTCGCTGCGATCATTGCCTGCTCCTTGCGGTCAGTCAGGTCGATGGCGACCGTCAGATTGCGCGCGCCAAACCGTTCCGGGGCAAACCGGGTGGCGGCTGAATCGAGCAATTCCTGCGTGCCAATCGCCGCGATCAGATCAGCGCTTTGCGCGGCAGACACAGGCCCGCGACCCTGCCTGAGATCACGCGCCGCGACGAGGAACTGGTTGCGCCAGATGGCGCTTTCGGACTGGAACCCCTGCTGTTCGTAACTTTCCGCCAGCAGCGCCTTGGCCGCGGCATTGTCAGGCGCGGCAAAGACGAGGTTTTGCAGCAGATCCGACGCCCAACGATAATCGCCGCCCGCCATTGCATTGCGGGCCAGCGCCAGCGTGCGCTCTGCACCGCCCAGCGCATCAATCAGCCGTGTCGCGCGTTCAACCGGCGGATGGGCGTGCAGATTGGCGGGCACGGCATCATACCAGCCCAGATAGAACTGATAGATCGCCTTGGAATTGTGGCTGACCGTTCCGTAATAACCATGCGTCGACCATTCATCGGCAAGCGACGGGGGCGGTGCGGCTTCCAGCGCCTCGGCGATTTCATCCATCGTTTCGCCCCGGTTCATCCGGCGGACGGTCTGATCATGCAGCCAGCGGTAATTGTCGCGCTGCGCGGTGAGCCATGCGGTGCCTTCGTCGCGTCCGAAGACCGGCCAGCAATGGCTCGAGATCACAGTGTCACTTTGCGGGGCATAGCGCGTTACGGCTTCATCAAGGAAATGCGCCCATGCACGCGCGTCGCGCACCTTCGCACCGCGCGGGGTGAGGATGTTGTGCATGGTGCAGGTGGCGATTTCGGCGGCGAGAAAGGTCTTTTCCGGCGCGACAAAGACGTTGAATTCCGCCGGGGCCTCGCTGCCTGACACGATCTGGAATTCGAGCGTCACCCCGTCCACCACGCGGGTATCGCCCGTTGCGGCAATCGTGGCCGTGGGCGCGATCAGCGACAGCGTACCGCCTGACACGGCAACGCCAATGCCGCTACCCATTGTGCCGGCCGGACCGGGGGGCATGCCTGAGGCAAACTGATAGGCCGCACGGCGCAGCATCGCTCCGCCAGCGATGACGTTTTCGGACGTGGCTTCTTCCATGAAGCCTTCAGGCGCGATCACTTGCGTGCGACCCGCTGCAACATCAGCCGGATCAACCACTCCGCGCACGCCGCCGAAATGATCGGCATGGCTGTGCGAATAGATCACCGCGCTGACGGGGCGCTGGCCGAGGGTCGCGTTGACCAGTTCCATTGCGGCGCGCGCGGTTTCGATGCTGGTCAGCGGGTCGATCACGATCCAGCCATCCTTGCCCCGGATGATCGTCATGTTCGACAGATCAAACCCGCGCACCTGCCAAACATTATCAGTAACGCGGTATAGGCCATTGTTTTTTAAGTAGCGCATATGCCGCCACAGGCTGGGATGGACGGTGTCAGGCGCAAGCCCATCGACAAACGCATAGGCAGCCAGATTCCAGACTGGCTTTCCCGCAGCATCAAGGATTACCGGATCGGCGCGCGTGGCCAGAAATCCGCGCGTGGCAAAATCGCCATCGCGCGTGCCATCGGCGGGGAGGGCGGCTGCGGCGGCCTGCTGGGCTGCGCGGGTTGCCTCGCTCGCCGAAGGCGGCCCGGCGGTTTCTTGTGCCAAGCCAATAGTCGCCCCCAACGCGGCCAGCGCCGCGCCTGCGCAGAATCGTGCAATCATCATGGTCAGGTTCCCTCTCGTCCCGTGACCGTGATGCCTGCGTCAGGGCCGGGGATCAAGCCGGGCGGCGGCGGCGGAGTGATGAATCGCCCGGCCGCCGCCTTGTGCCCAAGCTCATGCCGCAGGTCTGGTCCACAGGTTGGGGATATCGGTCTTGCTCGGATCTTCCGAGCGCCGACCGTATCGTTCGACCAATTCGCTCCATTCCACTACCAGCGAGCCGCCGGTGCTCTGGTGCTGTTTTTCCCACGATGACAACATCTCAAGGCAGGCATGGTCGATATAGTCGAGCTTTTCGACATGGATGTGCACCTCAGACCCGAACGGCGAACTTTCCAGCGCCTGACCCAGCTGCGGGATCGAGAAAAACGTCGCCGAACCTGTCATCCACAAATCAACCCGGTTCGCGGTCACATCATGTTCGCGGCGGATGTCGAGGTGCGAGAAGGTGTAGACGAGCTTTGCCGTCGCCAGCGCAAAGCCAAGGATCACGCCTGTCAGCAGGTCGATCGCCACCACCCCGATCAGCGTAGCGAAGTAGATCACCAGCTCCTGTCTGCCGAATTCGGCGATCTTGCGGATCTGCGCGATGTTGACCAGCTTGTAACCGGTGTAGACCAGGATCGCGGCCAGCACCGATGTCGGGATCGCCTTTAGCACAAACGGGAACGCAGCCACTGCCAGCAGCAGCCAGCCGCCGTGCAGGATCGCGGAAATCCGCGTGGTGGCACCGGCATCGACATTGGCCGACGAACGCACGATCACCCCGGTCATCGGCAGCGCGCCAAGCCCGCCGCAGATCATGTTGCCGATGCCCTGCGCGCGCAGTTCCTTGTCGTAATCGGTGCGTGTGCCGATGTGCATCTTGTCGACCGCAGTGGCGCACAGCAGCGTCTCGGCGCTGGCGACAAAGGCGAACACCAGCCCCAGCGTCAGAATGTCAGGGTCCATGAAGCCGCCCAGCGCCTCCCGCGTGGGGATGTTGAGCCCGCTCACCAGCGTTGCAGGCAGGTCGACGAGTGAAATCGGCAGGGCAAAGATCATCGCAAACACCGAGCCCACGATCACGCCGAACAGCGGGCCTGGGATCAGCGCCAGCGCCTTGGGCCTGAACTGGTTCCAAAGCACGATCGTGGCGATCGTGACGATGCCCGCCATCGCCGCAAGATGGTGCACCGAACCATCAATCGGAAACACCTTCATGAAGGCTTCCGGGATCGCCGCAATATTGGCCAGGCCGCTCGCGCGCGGGGCGTCGTCCAGCATCACGTGGAGCTGCGAGGCGAAGATCAGCACGCCAATCCCGGCCAGCATCCCCTGGATCACCGAAGGCGAAATTGCCCGGAACCACTGTCCCAGTTTCAGCACCCCGGCCAGCAATTGCAGCGCGCCCGCGATCAGCCCGACCACGCCGAGCATAATGAGGCCGTGTTCCTGCACCAATTGGAACACCAGCACCGCCATGCCGGCTGCCGGCCCGCTGACCTGCAACGGCGAACCAGCCATTGTGCCGACCACCAGCCCGCCGACGATGCCGGTGATCAGGCCCAATGCAGGCGGAGCGCCCGAAGCGATGGCAACGCCCATGCACAGCGGCAGGGCGACCAGAAACACCACGATCGACGCAAGAAAATCGCGTCCGATCACGGCAGAGGACAAGTTTTCAGCAGGCACGGCTTTCATCGCAGGAATGCTCCGGGGAGAGGTGGGCAGGGCAGGGTTAACCGGGGCGTGCCGGATCAGCAGGCGTGGGCTGCCAGTGCAGCCTCGGCGAGTTGGGCGGCGTAGCGTTCTTCAACCGGCACCCAGGCTTCGGCCATTTCGTCATAGGCGCAGACTTCGCCGGTCTTGATGTCATAAACCCAGCCGTGCAGCGTCACAGCCTTGCGTGCGAGCGCGACCGCGACTGTCGGATGGGTTTTCAGGTGCTGCAATTGCAGGATGACGTTCTGTTCAAGCAGCATCCGCATCTTGGCTTCGGGTTCGAGTTCTGCGCCCAAAGCTTCGGTGATATCCACCGCGCCCTGCGCAAATCCGAGCCATTCACGCACGTGCGGCAGGTTGGTCAGGCCGGCGCGGTTCATCGCCCCTTTCATCGCCCCACATTCGGTATGGCCACAAATCACGATATGCGGGATTTGCAGCGCGCCAATGGCGAATTCGATCGAAGCGGTCACGCCGCCGGTCTGATTGGTGTGCGGCGGCACGATGTTGCCTGCATTGCGCAGGATGAACAATTCGCCCGGATCAGTCTGGGTCAGCATCGCGGTTTCAATCCGGCTGTCCGAGCAGGTGATGAACAGCGCCTCGGGGCTTTGGCCAGTGCTCAGGTGTTCGAACAGCGCCTGCTTTTCAGGGAAGACTTCGCGCTGGAACTTGACCACGCCTTTGGCGAAATGGGGCATTGAGACGATCCTTTCAGTGAGATGTATTGGGGTCTTGCGCGCTCCACAGGGCGCGCACGCTATCGATATGTTCGCCTTCATCCAGCCGGTTGCGGACATCGACGAATGGGAGCGCGTCGAGGATCCAGCCGGCCAATTGTGGCTGGGAAAGGCGATAGAAATGGCTGCGTCCGGCGCGGCGTTCATCAACCAGCCGGTGAGCGCGCAGCTGGGCAAGATGTTGGGATACGCGGGTGGCGGGCAGGGTGAGAGCATCAGCGATGCCGGTCACGTCCTTTTCGCCGAGCCGCAGCTCTTCGATCATGCGCAAACGATCGGGATGGGCGAGCAATTTGAGCAGGTCGGCAACCTCACGCGAGACGATCAACCGGCTGGGCATGACGTTCCCCCATATCTGCAAAGGTTCGCAGATTTGAAGGTGTGAAGTTATGTGATTCTGTATCGCGGGTCAACCATCACTTAGCGTCCCGCGGGGCAGCACCGAACAAGGTTTGGCTAACGAGTTGGTAAGGTCTTGTCGGTAGTTGTCCCGAGCATGAACACTTACCCACGCCTTAATTCGCCATTAGCCATGTTTTGCGGAGCGGTTGCTCTGTGTGCTTTTGCTGTATCCGCGCCCGCGCTGGCTGGTGGGGTGACCGCCGGTACGCTGATCGAAAACACGGCCGTTGCCAGCTATGACGATGGCGCTGGGCCGCGCACGATCAATTCGAACACCGTGACGGTGCGCGTCGATGAATTGCTCGATGTGACGCTGACCTCGCTTGATCCTGGCCCGATCAATACGCGCCCAGGCGACGCGGTGCTGACTTTCGAACTGACCAATCAGGGCAATGGCCCTGAAGCCTTCACCTTGCTCGCGAACCCGACCGTCGCTGGCAATGATTTCGACGTTACGGTGCGTGCGATTGCCATCGATAGCAACGGCAACGGTATTTACGACGAAGGCATCGATGAAATCCTGACTGCGCCGCAAACCACTGCCGTGCTGGCAGCTGATGCGGTGTTGACGGTGTTTGTGCTGGTCACCGTGCCAGATGGGGTCACCGACACGCAGACCAGTGCGGTTGATCTGAACGCTGAGGCCGTAACTGGCAGCGGCACGCCCGGAACAGTGTTTGCCGCGGCCGGGGTTGATGGCGGCGATGCGATCGTTGGCACCACGTCAGCGCTTGCCACTGCGCGCGGCGAACTGGTTGTGGGTGTCGCCAATGTCGCGCTGGCCAAGTCGGTCGTTCTGCGTGATCCGTTCGGCGGGGCCAGTGCAGTGCCCGGTACCATCGCTACCTTTACCATCACCGCCCAGGTCAGCGGCAGCGGCACGATCAACGACCTGATCGTCACCGACGCGATCCCTGACGGCACCACCTATGCTGCAGGCACCCTCGCGCTGGATGGCACCGCGCTGAGCGATGCTGCTGACGGCGATGCCGGGGTTGCCTCTGACGCTGCCGGTATCGCGGTCGATCTGGGCGATGTCGCGGCCCAGACTACCCGCACAGTGACCTTTGATGTGACCATCGATTAACAATCAATACAATGAAAAATAAACAAAATAACGGGACCATCGCCATGACGACCTTCAAGACCATCACCTTTGCCTTGGCCGCCGCCGCAATGGCGCTGCCAGGCGCTGCCTTTGCCACGCAGGCCGCCGCTAGCGCGATTGCGCTGACCGGCGATGTCAAAGCGGTGAAAGTGATCACTGCTGCCGATGGTACCGAGACCACCGAACTGGTTGAACCCAACACCATTATTCCCGGCGACCGGCTGATCTTCGGCACCGATTATGTCCACGGCGGCAGCGAAGCGGTGAGCAATTTCACTGTCACCAACCCGTTGCCCGGCGCAGTGCGCCTCGCCCCCGACGCTGACCCCGCGCTCGAAGTGTCGGTTGACGGCGGCAAGACCTGGGGCGTGCTCGCAGCGCTGACGGTTCCCAATTCAGACGGGGCCGTGCGCCCCGCCACCCATACGGATGTGACCCACGTCCGTTGGGTGCTGGCAAGCATCGCTCCCGGCGCAAAGGGGCGGCTTACCTATCCAGCCATCATCCGCTGAACAGCGGGCGATAACCGCCACGTCCTGCGGGCGGACTTTTTCACGCGGGGCACACGCAGAGGACCGTAACACATGAAGACCAACTCCCAGTTGCTGGGGGCGGTGAGCGCGTTTGCACTCGTCGTCATGTCCAGCGCTCCTGCATTGGCCGAAGGGACCAGCGCAGGATCGACTATCACCAACAATGTCTCCGTCAGCTATGACGTCGGCGGCGTTACCCAGAATGCCGTAACCGCAAGCGATACCTTCACGGTTGACCAGCGGGTCAATGTCAACGTCGAGTTCATCGGCGCTGCCACCAGCGTTTCGCCGGGTCAGAACGACGCTGTCATCGCGTTTGACGTAACCAACCTGTCGAACAGCATCGTCGATCTCGACCTCAGCGCTGCGCTGACCGCCGGGACCGGGGCCAACATCGCGAACTTCCAGATCTATCTTGATAGTGATGGTGACCGCGTGCTCAGCGCCGCGGAACTCGCCGCTGGGCCGATCACCTACCTCGACGAAGTCGCTGAAGACGGCACCGTTGCTGTCATCGTGATCGCCGACATTGGCCTCAATGCGGTCAATGGCGATGATTTCGACGTGACTCTCACGGCTAATGCCCATGCGGGCGGCGGTACGGGTTCGCTCGGCAATGAACTGGTTGGCACCACCGGCGCCAACACCAACGGCGTTGATACCGTGCTGTTCGACGGCGCGGGTGCAACCGATGCTGCCAATGCAGGCGACTTCTCCGACACGGGCACTTACACCGTGGCGGGCGCGCTCGTGACGGTTGCCAAGACCAGCCGCGTTGTCAGCGACCCTGTCAACGGGACGACCAATCCCAAGGCGATCCCGGGCGCAACGGTTGAATATTGCATCACCGTGTCGAATGCGACCGGCGCTGCAACCGCAACCAATGTCGACGTGACCGATGATCTGCCGTTCGACGTCACCTATGACGCTGTTTTCGGTATCTTTGTCGATGGCAACGCAAGCTGCACCAATGGTGTTTCCGGCGGTAGCTTCAGCGCGACCACCGGTCCTGCTGGCGAAGATCAGGTGTTGGGCGACCTTAGTGACGTAGCAGCTGGGCAGACCCGCTCACTCTACTTCCAGGTCGAGATCAACTAAGCCTGATCCGGACTAAGCTTTGCGTGTAACCCCCTCTTTGCGGCACGTGGCAGCGGCACTCTTTGCAGTGCTGCTGCCATTTGTCGTGCCGCAAGAGGGGGCCATTGCGCAAAACACTGATGGCGCATTGGTGCGCACGATCACCAACATTGCCGAAGCTTCATGGGATGCTGACGGGTCGCGCCGACGGATTTCCAGTAATCCGGTCCGGTTCGATGTCAGCAGCACCCCGCCGTCGCCTCCGGCGATCCGGGTGTTCCGCCGGTCGCCAGGTGGCGGAGCCGAACTTGTCTATCGTGAACCCAGTTGCAGCGCCAATCCCGGCCCGGTCCAGGGTGCCGGCAGCCGGACGGCCAATGTCATGCCGACCGCCAATGGTGCGACCGCAATTACCACCGCAGTGGTGCAGCCGACCGATCGGCTGCGCGGCGGTGAGCCGTTGTTCTTTGAGATCAACGCCCAAAGTGCGAACCGCAACCCCAACGAAATCGATAGTCTGACCGTTGTTCTCACCACCGCTGAAGGTGACCGTGAGACCATGACGGTGTTCGAAACCGCACCCGACAGCGGGATTTTTGCAGGCGTTATCAGCACGCTGCGTATTCCTCCGGCCTTGGTACAGGAAGATTGCCAGCTCAGCGTTGGCGCAAATTCGCGCATCACTGTGGCCGCGATGGATCCCGGCACCGGCGGCATTTTGGTGCAAGCCAACGTTGCGGTGCTGGTCGATCCGTTCGGTGTGGTGTTTGACAGCGAAACCGGCGCTCCGGTTGATGGCGCGCGCGTTTCGCTGGTCGATGCCGTCAGCGGCGCGCCAGCCACTGTGTTTGCCGAAGATGGCGTAACATCTTGGCCCTCCAATCTTATTTCCGGCCAACCAATCACGGACGGCGCTGGCCGGGTCGTTCAGGTGGGACCGGGCGAATTCTGGTTCCCACTGACGGCGGTCGGCACTTACCGCCTCGTGGTTGAACCGCCGACGCCTTACACCGCGCCATCTGTAGTCCCGCGCGAGGTGCTGGCGCGCCTGACCCGCTCTGATGGCCGCGCTTTCGTGATCCGCGATGGATCGTTCAGTGATCCCTTCGTGCTCGACGATCCGGTTCCTTACGAAGTCGATATTCCTCTCGATCGGCCAAGCCTTGACCTGGCGCTGACCAAGACCGCTTCGCGGGTCAACGCTGCGCCGGGTGATGTCGTGTTCTACACCCTTACCGTCCGCAACGCCGATCCTGCCCGGATCAAGCGCGCGGTGACGCTGGCCGATACGCCGTCCAAGTGGCTGAGATTGCGCCCTGATACCGTCCGCATCAACGGACAGCGCGCGCCAGATAGCGTCACTGTCACGCCCGATGGCCGCAACTTCACAATCGCGCTTGGCGACCTTGCGGGCGGCGCTTTGGCGCGGGTCACCTATGCGATGACCGTGCGTCCTGATGCCCCTCCGGGCCGGACGCTCAATGATGCGATTGCCAGTGATGCGCTGGGTCGGCTGGCGCGGGCCAGCGCCGCGGTTGATCTGGTGCGTGAAGGCATTGCTGACCGGATGACCATTATCGGCCGGATCACCGCGGGATCGTGCACGCTCGACGAAAAATCGCGCAGCGGTATCGCAGGCGTTCGGGTGATGCTCGAAGATGGCAGCTTTGCCGTCACCGATGTTGACGGCCGCTATCACTTCGAAGGCGTCGTGCCCGGCACCCACGTGGTGCAGGTGTCAAAAATGACCCTGCCTGCGGGCACCAAACTGGTTGATTGCCAGCGCAGCACTCGCAACGCTGGCAGCGCCTCGTCGCGCTTTGCCATTGGGCAGGGTGGCAGCCTGATTGTCGCCGATTTCCACGTGGTTGTTCCTGAAACCACAGCAAATTTGATCGCCGCGACCCCCGTTCCGTCCGCAGCCCCCACCGCGCCCAAGCCCGTCGCCGATCCTGTGGTGAATGATTTCATCGCGCTTGGCGATGGTGAGGACGGCTTCCTTGCTCCGTCGATCGATGCCAACCCGCGTGCGCCCGCCGTGCGTGTCGCAATCCGCCACCGCCGCGGGCAGAGCGTGCAGTTGTTCGTCGATGGCAAGCCGGTCGATCCGCTCGCGTTTGATGGCACCCAGAACCCCGAAAAGGGCCGTTTCGCCGTCAGCCAATGGCGCGGTGTGCCGTTGACCAATGATCGCACGGTGATCGAAGCGCGTATCATCAACAGCTTTGGCGAAGTGGCCAAAAGCTTTACCCGCGAAGTGTTCTTCACCCGCGCGCCCGCCAAGGTGGAATTCCTGCCCGAACAATCGAACCTGATTGCCGATGGCCGCACCCGCCCGGTGATCGCGATCCGCGTGCTGGATCGCAACAATCGCCCCCTGCGCGAAGGTCTGGCAGGCAACTTCACGCTCAACGCGCCTTATGAAAGCGCCGAGCAGATTGATCGCCAGCAGCTCAATCAGCTGACCGGCACCGCCCCTACCGCTGCGCGCTGGGTGGTTGAAGGCACTGATGGCATCGCCCGGATCGAACTGGCGCCGACAATGGTCAGTGGTTCGCTGCGGCTTGCCTTCGCATTTGATGATGGCGACATCACCCGCCGGCAGGAACTCAACGCCTGGATTGAACCCGGCGATATCGAATGGACGATTGTCGGCCTGGCCGAAGGCACCGTTGGCGCGCGGTCTGTTGCCGATAATATGGAACGCGCCGGGCAGTTCGATAGCGATCTTGGCGATGATGCGCGCATTGCGCTTTATGCCAAGGGCCGGGTGCTGGGCAAATACCTTGTCACGCTCGCCTATGACAGCGCCAAGCAGCGCGACGATCAGCGCGTATTGGGCGCGATTGATCCGCAGGCCTACTACACCGTGTTCGGCGATGCCTCGGCCCGCCGGTTCGATGCGGCCAGCCGCGAAAAGCTGTATGTCCGTATCGAAACATCGACCTTCTATGCGCTTTACGGCGATTTCCAGACCGCGTTCAACGAGACCCGGCTTGCCAACTACAACCGCACGGCAACCGGCGTGAAGGCCGAAGCGCGTGTCGGCAATGTCACCGCGCAGGGCTTCGCCGCCGAAATCGCCAGCCGGTTCCAGCGGCAGGAAATCCAGGGGCAGGGGATTACCGGGCCATACAGCCTCGCCAGCCGTCGTATCCTCGCCAATTCCGAACGCGTCACACTTGAAATCCGTGACAGGTTCCGGCCCGAAATCATTGTTTCAGTGCGTGAACTGACCCGCTTTACCGATTACGACGTTGATCTGCTCTCGGGCACGATCAGCTTTGCTGCCCCGGTGTTAAGCCGTGATGAGAACTTAAATCCGCAATTCATTGTTATTGAATTTGAAACTGATGGCGCAGGCGCCGCTGAATGGAATGCCGGCGTCCGTGCTGACTGGACCAGCGATGATGGCGCTATCCGGATCGGGGCAAGCGCGATTTCCGATGCCGGCCTGGCCGGAGCTGATGGCAATGCGGCGCGCACCGACCTGGGCGCAGTCGACCTGCTCGCGCGGATTGGCGATGCGACCGAAATTCGCGCTGAGCTCGGCGTCAGCAATCGCGGCGGTGACACCGCGACCGGTTGGCTGGTCGAAGCACAGCACCAGACCGCTAAGCTCGATCTGCTTGCCTATGCCCGTCAGATTGATGGTGACTATGGCATCGGCCAGCAGAACGTGGCTGAGCGCGGCCGCCGCCGGATTGGCGTTGATGGTCGGGTGCTGCTCAGCCAGGAACTGAACTTTGTCGGCTCTGTCTGGCAAGATGAAAGCCTGATCGACGCTGCCCGCCGCCGCGCTGCGCAAGGCCAATTCGTGCTGACCCGCCAGCGCACCGATCTGCGCATCGGGCTGGTGCATTTTGATGACAGGCTCGCCACTGGCGGCAGCGCATCTTCGACCGTGCTTGAAGCGGGCGCGACGCAGCGGTTGTTCGACAACAAGCTTGAACTTTCTGCAGGAACGGCTGTGGCATTGGGCAAGGCGGAAAGCGTTGATTTGCCCGCGCGCCACCGGCTTGGCGTGCGTTATGCAATCACGCAGGATGTGCGGCTGGTCGGCACCTATGAAATCGCCGATGGCGAAAACCTCAACGCGCGCCAATTGCGCGGCGGGATCGAAGTATCGCCGTGGCAGGGCGGGCAAGTGGTGACCACGCTGGGGCAGGAAAGCATCGGCGAACAGGGCACCCGCAGCTTTGCCGCCTTTGGCCTGTCGCAGACATTGCAGGTGAGCCCGTCGCTGACGATTGATGCGACGATCGATGGCAACCGCACGCTGGGCGGCGCGGCGGCCAATGCCAGCAACGCAGGCGGCGTGATCAATCCTGCACAGCCTGTGGCGAGCGGCGGACAGCTGAGCGGCGGGTTGTTGTTTGAAGATTTCACTGCCGTGACCTTGGGTGCAGCATGGCGCAAAGATCGCTGGAGTGTGACCGCACGCGGCGAACTGCGCGATGGCGAAACCGCTGATCGCAAGGGCTTCACCTTTGGCGCTATCCGGCAGCTGGGCGAAGGCAGCCTGGTCGGTTCGGGCGGCACCTGGACCCGCGCCGAGGCGAGCAATGGCGCGGTGAGCGAAATCATCGATGCCAGCATCGCCTTTGCGCACCGTCCTGATGCTTCGCCGCTGGCGATGCTCGGCCGGCTTGAATTCCGCAGCGACCGCGTAACCGGCGCGGTTGCGGGCGAGGCCGGCGGCGCTGGCGGGGCCGGGCGCACTGCGCTGGTGGTCGACGGCGATGCGCAATCGCGCCGCCTGGTGGCCAGCCTTTCGACCAACCTCTCACCCCGCGGGCAAGAGGACGGTTCCGAAGTGCGCCGCGACGAATTCACCTTGTTCCTCGGCGCGCGGCACAATTTCGACCAGTTTGAAGGCACGGAGTTTTCCGGCACGAATGTGCTCGCCGGCGTTGATGCGCGCATCGGAATTGGCGAACGATTTGAAATCGGCGCCAGCGCCACGGTGCGCAGCAATCTCAACGACAATGTCACCAACTTCGCCTATGGTCCGACGATCGGCGTGGTTCCGGCCAAGGGCATGCTGGTCACCCTCGGTTACAACGTCGAAGGCTTCCGTGACGGCGATTTCGGCGCGGCGCGCAACACCAATGAAGGCGTATTCGCAGCGGTGCGGTTGAGCTTTGATGCCGATAGCTTCAGCTTTCTCGGGCTGGGGAGGTAAGCCGTCATGGTGTCCCCAGGCACATCGATTATCAACCGGCTGTTAACCATGACCGGATATGCCCATCGCATGATTGCAACCGCACGGAGCAAGTTTGGGCGCGCGGCGTTGTGGCTGATCCTTGCTGTAGGGATCTTGTTCCCAGCTTCCGCTGTGCAAGCACAGGACGCAACGGTTGACTGGGCCGATGCTGGGCTCAGCAGTCTGACGCCCTTCACTAGCGGGACCACGGTTCAGGGTTCTGACAGCACAACGGCGACCGTGACATGGTCAACCCAAGTGGTGGGGACAGAATCATTTGTTCCTGCATTTGGCGGCGCCTTCGTCAGCTATTTCAGCGGCAATATCGGTTCGTCAGTTTCCCCGTTGCTGCTCAGCTTCGATAACGCGACGTACGATCCGCGCGACAAGGTGACTGTCACTATCGTCCTGAGCCGGGGCGTAACGAATCTGCGTTTTGCGCTAAGCGACATCGACAATGGCAATTTTGCCGATGCGATTGAGCTTGGCTGGGACGATGATCTGGCCGGCGGTTTCAACAATGCGGCCAACACGACTGGTTTCTGGACGGCAGGATCGGCCGTAACGCGCACCAATAATACGACCGTGAATGGCTGGCGCGGGACCGCGAATTCGGGCAATGGTACCACTGCCGGTGATCTGCAATTCAACTTTGGCAATCAGCAGGTTCGCCGCATTCAGGTCACCTATTTCAGTTACACGGGAACCGGAGATCCGGGCACGCAGTTTGCAACCATTTCCGACCTGGCGTTCAGTCAGGCGCGGGCTGACCTTTCGCTGACCAAGCAATTGATCGGCAATACGCCCCCGCAAGGCGGGACCGCGACGTGGCGCCTGACTGTCACCAGCGCCAGCACATCGCAGATCAACGCAAATGGGGTGATTGTCCGCGATACCTTCCCCGCCGGTTTCGTATTCCAGGAAGCAATCGGCACGGGCAGTTTTAACGCTGCGAACGGCCAATGGTCGGTGGGCACATTAGCACCTGGCGCAAGCGCGTCGATCGACATCACTGGGGAGATCACTGCCGCGGCGGGTTCGACCGTAACGAATATTGCAGAAATCATCGCGAGCAGCGCGCTGGACCCGGATTCCACCCCCAATAACGCGGTCACCACCGAAGACGATTATGCGAGCGCAAGCTTTACCGTCCCCGATTTCTCCAGAACGGTGCCTCAGCTATCCTGTCCTGCCGGGCAATCCGTGTTTGATTGGGATTCGCCATCGATTTCCTGGACCGGCGGAAGCCTGAACAATGCTTACGCTTTCGCCAATTATGGCCAGATCCAGTTTGCCATCACCGGCAATGCCGTATTCGCTGCAAGGGCCAATTTCGGCGGGGCCGTGCCAGCCTTGACCACTGCGGTCAGCGGAGGGCTTTCGCCGGCTCAGCGCGCGCTGGCCTATAACCTTGATAATACGAGCACAAGCCAGCAGGCTGTCACCACAATTACGTTGCCGCGTGTGTTTACCGGGGTGCAGTTTTCGATTTTTGACATCGACAGTTCCGGCACCTTTCAGGACCGGATCACGGCTTACGGCCTGTTGAATGGTCAGCGCGTCAATGCGGTTTTGACCGGAAGCGCGCAGAACACTGTGAACGGCGACACGATCTTGGGCACCGGCGGCGCGGCCGACACATCGGCAATCGCGAACGGTACAATCACCTTCCTTACGGCAATCGACACGATTGTTTTCGAATATGGAAACGGGCCAACTGCGCCAAGTAACCCAACCAACCAGAGCATTGCTCTGCACGACATTACCGTGTGTGTGCCGCTGACACCAAACGTGTCGGTAACCAAGGTAAGCTCAATTATCTCAGATCCTGTCAATGGAGCTACCAACCCGAAGGCGATCCCCGGCGCGCTGATCGAATACCTGATTTCGGTGGCGAACACCGGCAATGGGGCCACTGATCTTGGTAGCGTTGTCGTGCTCGACAATGGCCCGGCCGAAGCCAAGCTGTGCCTGATCAACCGCACGGGTGGTCCAATTGTGTTCACTGATCCTGGCGGATCCGGTCTGACCTATAATTTCGTTTCGATAGGTTCGGACGCGGACAACCTCCAATTTTCCAGCGATTTCGGGGTTACCTGGACCTATGTCCCTGTTGCCGATGGGCAAGGCTGCGATGCCAATGTTACAGCCTTCCGTGTCCGTCCCGGAGGCGGTTTGGCCGCTGGCGGCAGCTTCACGCTACGCGCGCGCTACATCATTCAATAGCGCTGCTGGCGCGCGCCTGCATTGTTCCACGTTTTGTGGAGCGGGATAGGTAATTTACCTGATGCGCAGGCCAAGCACTTGCTGCGGTCTGGCGGGCTATCTAGCGGGCCTCCCGGATACAGCGCAGAGCCCCTGATCAATGTTGAAGCGCATCGCCATATCTGACCTCGAACTGGGCATGTTCGTTCACAAGATGGAGGGTAGCTGGTTCTCCCATCCATTTTGGAAAGCGAAATTCCTGGTCGATGATACCGATAAGCTCGCGACGCTGAGGGACAGCGCGCTTGACGGTGTGGTGATCGACGTGTCGAAAGGCAAGGATGTTGGCGGTAGCAGAATGCCGTCGCCGATTCCTGCATCTGCTCGGACCGCCCCAGCGCAGCGGCCCCGCATGCGATCGGTGACCGCACGCAGCGCGGTTCAGCAGGCCTCGCTCGAACCGGTGTCCGTCGAAGTCGAGATGCACGCCGCCAAGGCGATTGCAGCCAAGGCCCAGAAGAGCCTAGCTAATACCTTTATCGCCGCACGGTTGGGCAAATCGCTCAACATCAAGACCGTCGAGCCGGTGGTGACTGACATCATGAACTCGATCCGCCGCAACCAGCAAGCGTTCGGCGGATTGATGCGCTGCAAGCTCAAGAACGAGGTGATCTATCAGCACGCTCTTGCCGTCAGCGCACTGATGGTCTCGCTCGCGCGGCAGATGAAGCTGAGCGACACCGAAACGCGCGAAGCAGGGTTGGCGGGGCTAATGCTGGATATCGGCGCCAATTACTTGCCCCCCAATCTTGACGTGCCCAATCACGATTTTCGGCAGGTCGATCCCGCAATATGGCAGCAGCACGTGATTTTGGGCCACCGCGCCCTGCAAAATGACGACACGATGCCGCAAGCAGTGCTGGCCGCCTGCCTTGAACACCACGAGCGGATCGATGGCAGCGGGTTTCCCAATGGCCTCGGCAAAGGCGAGATCAGCACCATCGGGCGCATGGCGGCGATCTGCGATACATTCGATTTTCTGCTCACCCGCACCAACAGCACCGCCGCGCTTGATCCTGCAATCGCGGTGCAAAAAATGCGCGCGATGGAGGGCGCATTTGACGAAGAAATTCTGCGATCATTCATTGAATCGGTTGGGCTTTATCCGGTTGGCGCATTTGTTGAACTGGCCAGCGGCAAGATCGCCATGGTGATAGATGAAGACCCGCGCGACAAGTCGAAGCCGATTGTGCAGGCGTTCTATTCGCGCACCACCAAAGAACGGATTGTCCCGCACAGGATCGTGTTGAGCCAGCCCGAAAACAACGACGATATTACCGGGATCGCGGATCTTGGCGAGCTCGATCTGCCCGAAGAAGGGCAGCTGCGCGAACTCGTGTTCTTCACTGCCTTCAAGATGGTAAGCTAGGATCAGCGCACTTTTTTGCACGCCCGGATAGGCTGATTGCCTTTGCCAATCGCATCCATATTGGTTTGAGCGTGACCAAAGTTGCGGTCTTCGCAATGTTCCGATGGGCCTAACCCACATGGCCAACGGGGGTTGGTAGAAGCGTGTGCGTGCGCTATTCCGATGGCAGCGCAGTCCGCCAGGTGGCCCGGACAGCGATCTGTGGGCGATACGACCGGGTTGCACTCTTGGCACTTGACGACTCTCCTCCCTTGGCAGATGCTTGCATTCCGTAGGGGATGGATCGCTTAAATTCTGGCTGGGCGTAGCCTGAGTCTGTTGCAAAGCGCCTGAACTGACGGAAAAATATGAGGTGGATGGGGATCGTCTACCGGGTTTTGCTGGCCTAGCGTCAGAGCCATAAGGCTTGCCATCGATCCCCGCGCGTCTGTGGGAGGGTGCGAGCATGGGACACATTTCGGATAGCAGCATGGGCGATGATGGCTGGATCGGCTGCCTGACCTACAAGAGCATTGCCACCGCTTCGCCGAGCCCGGCGGATCTGCAATCTCTGGTGGGCAAGGCGCGGGCGCGTAACCGCAAGCTGAACGTCACCGGCATGTTGTTTTACGAAGACGGCGCCTTTCTTCAAACGCTTGAAGGGCCGCCAGACAAGCTTGATGCGCTGTGGACCTCGATCAAGCAGGACAGCCGCCACGATCACATTGAACTGCTGAGTGAACATGTTGTTCCGGCGCGGCTTTTTTCGGACTGGGATATGCACTTGCACACCCGGCTTGATCAGTCGCTGACCGGCGCCGTGGCGGCCCGGCCTTTGCCCGCTGCGGTCGAAGCGCATGTCAGCAACATGGTCGGATTGGCGCTGAATGCTGACGATATCGGTGTAAATACGCTTATCGCCTCGCTGAGCGAACAAGGCTGGACCAGCAGCGCGATCGTAACCTTGCTGATCGAACCGACCGCGCGTGCACTTGGTGACGCCTGGCTTGCCGATGATTGTACCGAGCTGGATCTTACCATCGGGCTCAGCATGTTGCAGCTGGCGGGACACGCGGTGCGATACAGCGCGAGCGCCGATATGATCCGCAACAGCCGTTATAGCATCTTGCTGGCGACTGCCCCGGGCGAAAAACACATGCTCGGCACATCGCTCCTGGCGGACCAATTTACCGATGCTGGCTGGCGGGTAGACATGGCATTTCCTGGCAGTGACGAAGCCTTGGCCAATCAGGTGAGCGCTCAGCATCCCGATGCGATGGACATCGGTCTGTCCGATGCCGCACCGCGCCATCATGCGCTTACCCGATTGCGGGCCACTGTCGAACGCAGCCGCCTGGCCGCGCCAGATGGCTCAACGGTGATTTCGGTGGGCGGACGCCTGTTTGCCGAAGCTGCTGTCACTGCTATCACAGTGGGGGCCGACCACGCGCGCATGACGGCTGCCGGGGCCAGCATTCGTATGGCAGAGCTGGTCCGTCAAAGCCGAGAACGCCGGATGAACAGTGCGCAGGACGGCCAAAGCATTACTTGATCGGTCTTACGTCGCTACCACGGCAACCCTTGTCGCCATGGCCGTGAAAGGCCCGGGGTCACGCCATCTGCAAAATCAAACTTTACCTATAGTCGCAGGTAGAGATTTTTACACTTACACGCGTAATCCATTTCCCTGACCGGTTCGATTTGGGGGGCGAGGTTACTCCGCGTGCGCGCTTTGCTGAAACTGCTGACATTGGACGTGAGCGACGCAGAATTGATGCGCGCGCAATTCAATTCATTCTGCGGGCATATCCCGCTGCTTTACGGCATTCTGGTGTGCAACACGCTGGCGATCACAGTGACATCCTTCGATCCGCAACAGATTGGCAAAACGCTGGTCAGTCCGATGCTGATCTCTGCCGTTGCGCTCGGGCGTGCGATCTGGTGGCTGCGGCAGGCCGATGCGCAACAATTCAGCGATGCCGAGATTTCCGGTCAACTCAAACGCACATGCATACTTGCGGTGGTCATGACCTTGACGTTCAGTGTCTGGGCGATCTGGGTTTATCAGGACGCCGATGGATACGCGCGTAGCAATCTCACGTTTTTCCTCGCGCTGAGCCAGGTCAGCACGGTGTTCTGCCTGATGACCTTGCGCGCTGCGGCGATGCTGGTGGCCTTGGTCAGCACGATTTCCTTCGCGCTGTATTTTTCGTGGATTGATGGTGGCATAATGTTGCCGCAGGCACTGGTGCTATGCTGCGTTTGCGTCGGCATGGCTGTGGTGACCCACAGTTTCAATCGTACGTTTTCCGAACTTGTCCGGTCACGGCGCACTTTGCATTTGCGCCAGCTGGAGACCGAAAAGCTGAGCGAGGAAAACCGCCGCATCGCATTTAGTGATCCCTTGACCGGGTTGCCCAACCGTCGTGAATTGTTGCAGCGGCTTGATCAATTGGAAGCCTGTGCGCGCCTGGGCCCCAACAGTCTGGCGGTGGTGTTCATCGATCTCGACGGGTTCAAGGAGATCAATGACGAGCATGGCCATCAGGCGGGCGATGCGCTGATCCGCAGCGTGTGCCAGCGGTTGAGCCAGCAATGCCCCGAACACGCAACTCTGGCGCGGGTTGGCGGAGACGAGTTCACCATTGTTCTGGAAACGCACGATACGGCGCAAGGTGCGCAGGCTCGGGCGCTGATCGTGGCTTTGCGGATGCTGGAGGAGATCGCGGTTCCGGTGGTTGTCGACAAGCATGTGCTGCAGGTCAGCGGGTCGATCGGAATTGCCGCCAATCTTGATGGCACCAGCCCGCCGCGCGAATTGCTGCGCCGCGCCGATATGGCGATGTATCATGCCAAGACCCAGGGCAAAGGGCAGATCGCGCTCTATAGTGACGAGCTCGACAAAGGCCGCTTGCGGCGACTGGATATCGAAGCGCAGATCGGCGGCGGACTGAGCCGCGAAGAGTTCGATATTGTCTACCAGCCGATTGTCGACGCTGCGACGGGCGCCATCGTTTCGGCCGAAGCCTTGCTGCGTTGGCCGCGCCGGTCACAAGGCGTTCTGGCACCGGACGAATTCATCGATATCGCCGAGGTAACCGGACAGATTCATCCGCTGGGTCTCTATGTGCTTGAACGCGCCTGCATGGAGCTGAGGCCGTTTGACGACCTGATCCTGAGCGTCAATGTTTCGCCTGCCCAATTTCGCCATCCGAGCTTTGAAAAGCAGGTGTTCGCAATTCTCGAGGCCACTGGTTTCCCGCCTGCGCGCCTGCAACTGGAAATCACAGAAAGCTATCTGCTGGCCAATCCCGAACGCGCGCTCAACGCGGTCAAAACCTTCAAGGCGCAGGGCATTTCGCTGGCCCTTGATGATTTTGGCACGGGCTTTACCAGTATCCACTACTTGCGGTCCTACGGCTTCAGCAACATCAAGATGGACAAGTCGCTGATCGTCGGGCTGGAACCGGGCAACAAGGCATCATTGCTGGTGACTGGCGCGATCACGCTGGCTTCGGCGCTGGATATGGAAGTGATCGCCGAAGGGGTCGAAACCGAAATGCAGGCTGAAATTCTGCGCAAGGCCGAATGCCACAAGTTGCAAGGCTTTTTGTTCGGACGGCCAATGGCGCTGTCCGATTTTCGTCAGCATTTTCGTGATAGCCGCGGGTTGGCGGGCCAATCTTTGGCAGCCGCTGCCGCGCAGGCGTGAGGCGCGCCGTCTGACGCTTCACGCATCGGTCAGCCCTTTAAGGCCAAGCGGCGCATAATCGCCAATCGCGAGCTGTTCGAACACGCCCATGCCCGTCTCGCCGTGCTGGTCTGTCACCCGGCACAGCATCTGCACGTGAAGATTATCGGGCCGCGCGGGTTCTGCGGCCGCTAGATTAATATCCTCGCGTTCAACTTCCAGGATTCCGTGGTCGAGCCCGTGGCCCCAGCGGGGCGAGGTATAGCCAAGCCCGCGCATCTGGAACCGGCTGATCGGTTCCAGCACCAGACGTTCGCCGCCAAATTCCAGCACGCCACTATTCGGCCAGCGCGTGCCAGCCGCCAGCCCAGTGGCCATGCGCGGTGCATGATATTCGGTCAGCGAACCCGGCCCGCAATGGTCGGGTGCGATTACCGCGCGGGTGTTCCACGGCGTGCCATCGGCGTGGGCGTTAAGGTGGTAGAACAGGCTGCGACCGGGCAGGTTGATCGGCGTCCATTGCCAGAAAAACTGCGGCATTGTCCGCGCGAATTGCGGATCGCCAGCGCCAATCGGCCGCACGCCCCAACTGCGATCCCGCGTGCCAGCACTGCCCGGCGCGAGCCCTTCGCGCAGCCCGTCCACTTCGATCCAGCCGGTGTAATGGCCATTCTGTGTCAGCCGGGTGTAATCCATGATCGTGCGCGGGCCGATACGCCAGGTAAAGCGCGGCTCTTCGATCGGAAAGGCGCGGCCCGCAAAGGTCAGGTCAGCCGCGATCCCTTCTCCGTCCACGATAACGCGCAGGCTTTGCAGCGGTTCGATCACCTCAATCCGGATCGGGCCGCAGGTCAGCTCCATCCGCTCCATCCCCAGCTTGCGGCTGGCATGGAGGCAATGCTGCACCCCGTCGCGCACCACGCAAAAATGCGCATCCGCCACATCCAGATGCGGATAGACCCCAAACGCTACAGCAAAGAAAGTCGCGCCATCAGGGCTGTAGCCATTGAAAAAATAGCGGTCGTAAAAATTCCGGTCCGTGCCCGCATAGGCGACCGGATCAGGGGTCTGGTGGATCGGGTAATCGTCGCCTCGGCTCAGAGCCATGCCATCAACCTTTCGTCATCATTGCAAGACTTCCATGTTCCAGACACAGCGCACAGGCACCGCGCGCCATCGACAGGAAATTGGCATCGCCGCGCGCGGTGCGGACCACGAATGCGGCGCTGAAGACGGCGGTCGATACACCGTGCAGGGCGCCGACCACATAGTCGCGCCAGATATCATCCACCCGCATCGCTGCCCCGCGCGCGGCCATTTCAGCGCAGTACAATTCCAGCAATTCGCGTTCATGCGCGCGGCGCAGTTGATCGCCAATGCCGCAGCCCAAAAGGTAGCCAATATCGGTCAAGCCATTGCCGATGGTCAGCGTCTGCCAATCCAGCACTGCCACCGGTTCGGCTCCACCTTTGATATCGAACAATATATTGTCGAGCCGGAAATCGCCGTGCACCAGGCTGACTTTTTCCGGTGCCCGGTTAGTGGCGGCGGTCACTTCGGCCAGCGCTTCGCACAGGGCCATGAATTCCGGTTCCAGCAGGTCGGCATAGCGTTCGCGGAAGACCGCCTGCGCTTGCGGGTAAAGCGCCTTGACCTGCGCTGCGGCAGTGGGGCTGGGCTGCAACCAATCGCGATCTAGGATCGCCGGATTGTGCCAGCTTGGCGCGTGCAGCGCGGCGGCTTGCTGCACCACCGCGCGCGCATCGGCCAATGTGCATCCGGCAATCTGATTGCCCCCGCGCGCCGGGCCAAGATCTTCGAACAACAACATGAAGCTCGCGCCGTCGGCTGCGATGTCGGCAAACAGGGTGCGCGGCGTGCGGACCGGCAATTGCGGCGCCAGATCGCGGTAGAACTGCACTTCCTTGGCATACAGGCCGAGCATGGCGGCCGTGCCC
>JANQTR010000032.1 GCA_030731635.1 Erythrobacter sp.
GCCAGCAGTCCGCCCGAAGCCAGTACCGCCACCCCGCCGATGATCCTCCGCGTACGGTTATTGCCCTTGTCCGATGCGTGGCCCCACAGCGGACGGCCAAGCTGCACACCATAATGCCATGCCACCAGACCCGCCGGGATCGCCGCCAACAACCCCAGTTCAACCACCATCACCCGGTTCAGCACGGTCGTCGCCAGCATCACCAGCGCGCCGATTGCCGCCTGCACCAACCCGATGCGGACAATACCAAACCAGCCGAAGCCCGTGTTCGCCGCCACGACGCGGGGTGAGGCGAGCGCGGCGTGCATCAGATATAGCCCCCAAGGCCCAGTGCCGATGCCAGCATCCCCAGAACATACAGCGTCACGCCGACACCATTATACCACGGGGCATATTGCTTGGGATTGCGCAGCAATTTGGGCATGGCTGCAAACTGCGCCAGCAGCACCGCGCCAACAATCGCGGCGGAAAGCGTGAAGCCCCAGATGGCGAGCAACACAATCACTACCACCTGCGCCGCAGCCATGGTCGCGCAGGCCAAGCGCGCCGCCGGGCCAACGCCCATCACCACTGGCAGCGACGTCAGGCCGGTCTGGCGGTCACCTTCGACCGCCTTGAAATCATTCAGCACCATGATGCCGTGCGCGCCGAGCGAATAGAGCACCAGCACCGCGATCACCTCGGCCCGGGGCATGGCGCCCAACATTACGGTGGCGCCGGTGAACCAGCTCAACCCTTCATAGGTAAGGCCGCAGACCAGCGGGCCAAGCCAGCCGCTCGCCTTGAACCGGAACGGCGGGGCGGAGTAGGCCCAGGCAAAAGCAAGGCCGACCAGCCCGGCCATAAACACCAGCGGGCCAAGCAGCCAGCCGACCGTGGCCGAAATCAGGCTGGCGATGATGGCGATATACAGCCCCCAGCGCCCGCCAATGCGGCCTGAGGGGATCGGGCGATCGGGTTCGTTGATGGCATCGACATGGCGATCGAACCAGTCGTTCACCGCCTGACTGGTGCCGCACACCAGCGGCCCGGCCAGCATCACCCCGCCAGCCACGAACCACCAGCGCCCTTCGAGCCCCGCGCCGGACGACACCGCCCCGCACATGAACGCCCACATCGGCGGAAACCAGGTGATCGGTTTGAGCAGCTCCAGCACATCGCGCAGCTTTGGGCGCGCCACCGGAATGGGCGCATTGCGAGTCGAAGATGCCGAATGCTCCATGATTTTGAAGCTATGCCTGACAGCACAAAGCGTCAAATTATTTTGACACTATATTTTTCGATAAGTTCGATTTTTGGCGCGATAATCGGAAAATGGGGACAAATGTGTCCAGTCTGACGCGTTCCGCTAGCTTGACAGTTGCGGGCCCGAGTGATGATTCGTCGCACCTGAAGGGCGACTCACAGGCCCTGCCAGACCCGGCTTAGACCCCCGCTAGACCCCTCTCAGGGTGCGATAGGGCAGCGGCAGGCCGGGGATCTTGCAGCAGCAGGCGGGAGCGCACTCGTGCCAGAGAGCGTAAGAACCTGCATATTTTCCAGATGTTTAATCAGAATCGCCGGTCAGATTGCCAAGGCCGTAGCGGTGCAGCTTGGAATAGAGGCTCTGGCGTGACAGGCCAAGAATCTCGGCTGCTGATGCGCGATTGTCCGACGTGTAGGAAAGTGCTGCTTCGATGCACAAACGCTCAATCAAATCAGTGCTTTCGCGGACAATGTCTTTCAGTGACATGCGTCCGACCAGCTCGGTCAACTGCTCAACCGAACGCGGCAGTTCATGCGCGCCCGGCGGCAAATCGCGCAGCCGGCGCCCCACCGGGCGAATGACGAAGCCGTAATAGGCATCCTCACCAGCCGTCCTTACTGCTGATAATTCAATGGCTTCGCCGTCAACATCATGGCCGACTCGCAGCACCGTCGCGACGTTGCGGGCCGCCCCGTGCTGATCAATCTGACCTTCGATCAGATCAAGATCGATCCCCGGCCGACCAATCGATTCCGACAGGTGTCGCCCGCGCAGTTGATCGACGCTAGCCGCCTGTAAAAGTTCAACAAAAGCGGCATTTGCGGTGACAATTTCCAGATTGGCATTAGCCACCACAAAGGCATCGGGCATCTGATCGACCAGATCGAGCACTGGTGAGAAATCGCCTGCCGTACGATCGCTTGCCGCGGTCAGGCGCACCAGCAGGAACTGCCCGCGATCCTGCGTGAAGCCTGTGATCGACGCCATCACCTCACGCGCGCCGCGCGCGATGCGCAGGCGTGCGGGACTTACCGTGTCAGAAACAAGCGCTGCACCGACCAATGCCTGCAACCCATCATATGAATTTTTATCAAAGAAAGTCAGCAACTTCTTGCCGGGAAGGCTAGCTGTCCTTGCCCCCATAAGCAGGTGTGCCGCAGGGTTGGCTTCACGGATCCGTAAAGTCGCCGCTTCGATGATCATCACCGGCTCAGTCGAACGCTCAAACAGCATCCGATACCGCGCTTCGAGCTGGCGCATCTTGAGGTAATCGCGTTCTAGCGATTGCTGCACCTGCAATAATCGCTGCTGGAGCTTGCCAGCGTCGCGCAGGTCGCGGCCAAAAGCGATCCTGTGCTCCCCACCATTAACGCTGAGCACAGCGTAGCGAATTGGCACATCGCCATCGCGCGACGGGTGGTTGACCTGCCGCCAATGCTGCACCTCACCGCGCCGAGCAGCAGCGAGCATCTCCATGATTTTCGGGCGACTTTCATCAGTCACCGTCTCAATCCAGTTCATCCCGACCCAGTCGGCAAATGCTGGAAATTCGCGTGGATCGAAAGCCGCATCAAGGATCGTGCCGGTATCATCGAGCACCAGCGTGACATCGCCTGCGACCATCGCCAGCTTCATCGCTGCATCCGCATCGAGCGAATCGAACAGCTCCGCCGCCTTCCCGAACGGGTGCTTGCCTTCAATGCTGTGTTTGCGGGTGAGCATAAGTGGGTTCGATCTACCGCAGGTTCGCGTCTGGAATGGCGGAAACTTTCACCAGTTTTTCGGCGATTTCGAGCGCAGACAAGGCATCTGGCGCAGTCCCGTCAGCCCCGACATCCTGAACCAGACCGGGGTTTTCGTTGATCATTCTTCCGCCAACAAAAACAACGATATCCGGGTTGACGGAGGCATTACGTATCGCCTTGATGAGATTTGCGAGCGCCGAGCTAGGGCAGTCACGGGTGAGGGTCAATCCGACCATGTCGAAGGGTTGACGCCCCAATCGGTCGATCAGCTCGCGGCGCTCGGGCTTGACCAGCGCCTCGCTGCGCCAACCAGCGCGGGCAAACACTTCTTCGATCATCAAGGCACCGAAATTGTGATTATCGCCGGGCATCGGCGAAAACAGCACGCTGCGCGGCGTAAGGAGATAGGCTCGTTCCGTCGGAGCGCGCGCGGCAATTTCGCGCATCACTTCCTGCAGGCGCCACAAACCCATTGTAACATCCAGGAAATCACACTCGTCGCTTTCCCACATTTCGCCCAATTTGCGCGCAGAAGGGGCAAGCAGGTCGAGGCAAATGGTCTCAACCGAAGCCCCATCGGCGATGAAAACATCAACCTCTTCAAGCAGGCCAGCCGCTTCAAGCTGGAGCGGCAACGTAGCAAAGCGCGCGGCATCTGCCGGATCGATCGGGCGCGATTGCTTGGCTTTGACACCCTGCCTGGCGCCGCTGGAATGGGCCATCAAAAGACGGGGGATAATTTCACCCTCGATCATGGTGTTGACCGAGTCGCCCGGGGCCAATTTGCCAACCGCGCCTTTGCGTCGAACCCGTTCAAGCGGTGCGGAAATCACCCCGCGCAACAGCTCTGATCCGGCGCCAAACATGCTCGAAGCTTTGGACTCTCCCATACGTCGGACCCTCCCAGGTCTTGCGGACAAACCTTCCGCCGGAGGTAGCGACCGCTTCCCTGTAAAGCGCCCTCACCTCTGCTCCCGATATGCCAGCGAATCCAAACTACGTCTTTTTCAGCCACGGCGCAAACCTCCTGACGGATGAACGTGTCAGCGTCAACAAAACTAAACGTCCAATTTAGTTGACACTCAAGTTGGAAAGCGTAATCTCCGAATCTGAGAAGAGAGGCTGACGCAACACATGACACGGACGGATCACGCATCCCCGGTCGAACCCGGAACTCCTTCAAAGGGGATGGGCCACGAGAGGGAGACGACCTACGCACTTTACACCGCTGAAGAGCGGGTACGGCGCGACGAGTCGGTCTGGACGATCGTGCAGGGCGTGCTCGCCCCGGTTCAGTTTCTAGTGTTTATGGTCAGCCTTGGCCTTGTGATCCGTACGCTCACCACCGGGGAAGGCGCGTTTGCTGCGGACATCTCGATCGTGGTCAAGACGCTGGTGCTTTACACCATCATGGTCACGGGCTCGATCTGGGAAAAGGTCGTGTTCGGCAAATGGCTCTTCGCCCCGGCCTTCTTCTGGGAAGACGTTTTCTCGATGCTGGTGCTGGCGTTGCACACCCTTTATCTGGTGATGTTGCTGGGTGAGATCGGGACGCTGGAGCAGCGGATGCTGGTCGCGCTGGCGGGTTACGCCGCTTATGTAATCAACGCCGGTCAATTCCTGTGGAAACTACGCATGGCCCGGCTTCAGGGCGCGCTTCCCACCATGGCGGTGACGGCATGAGCCCGCTTGCGATCCTTGATGGTTGCGCGGCCGAAATGGTTCGCGATGACCAACCCGCCAACCCCCAACCGCACCCTGTCCTGCGTGAGCGCGGACAACGCGAAGTTTTCTGCGGCCTCACCGGGATCATCTGGCTGCACCGCAAGATGCAGGACGCCTTTTTCCTGGTGGTGGGATCACGCACCTGCGCGCACCTGCTGCAATCAGCCGCTGGCGTGATGATCTTTGCTGAACCGCGCTTTGCCACGGCAATCATGGAAGAACGCGATCTGGCCGGAATGGTCGATGCGCAGGACGAACTGGACCGGGTGGTGACCCGCCTGCTCGAACGACGCCCTGACATCCGCACTCTGTTTCTGGTGGGCTCGTGCCCATCCGAAGTGATCAAGCTTGACCTGGCCAAGGCCGCTCAGCGCCTTGGCGCGCAATATATGCCGCGCGTCCGCATCCTCAACTATTCGGGTAGCGGGATCGAGACCACCTTCACCCAAGGCGAAGATGCCTGCCTGTCGGCACTGGTGCCGGTAATGCCCGCAAGCGCGCCTGATGCCGCCAAGGAGCTGCTGATCGTCGGCAGCCTGCCCGATATCGTCGAAGACCAGTTCCTGCGGATGTTTGCAGAGCTCGGCATCGCCAAGGTCGGCGTACTGCCCGCACGCAATGCCCGCGATTTGCCGAGTGTTGGTGCAAATACCCGCTATCTGCTGGCGCAACCGTTCCTGGGTGAGACTGCGATGGCGCTCGAAGGGCGCGGCGCTCAGCGCATCGCAGCGCTGTTCCCGTTCGGCGCCGAAGGCACATCTGACTGGTTGCGCGCTGCTGCTCGCGAGTTCGGGATTGATGCTGCGCTGGTCGAAAAGGTGATTACACCGGGCCGTGAACGCGCAAAGCGCGCGCTCGCCAACCTGCGCCCGCAACTTGAAGGCAAGCGCATCACCTTCCTGCCGGATTCGCAGCTTGAAGTGCCGCTGGCGCGGTTCCTGCAAGACGAACTGGGAATGGAACTGGTCGAAGTTGGCACGCCCTATCTGCACCGCGCGCATCTCGCCCACGAGCTTGACCGGTTCGGCGCAAACGTCCGCATCAGCGAAGGCCAACATCTCGAACGTCAGCTTGACCGCGTGCGGGCCGACCGGCCCGATATCACTGTGTGCGGACTTGGCCTTGCCAACCCGCTCGAAGGTGAAGGCCTGACCACCAAGTGGGCGATCGAACTCGTGTTCTCGCCGATCCACGGTTTTGACCAAGCAGCCGATCTTGCTGAACTGTTTGCGCGGCCGCTGCGGCGCCGTGACATGCTGGAGGTATAGGCAATGCAACTGGCAGTCTGGACGTACGAAGGCCCACCCCACGTTGGCGCGATGCGCGTGGCGACCGCAATGGAAAAGCTGCACTATGTGCTGCACGCACCGCAGGGCGATACCTATGCCGACCTGCTCTTTACGATGATCGAGCGGCGCGCGAAGCGCCCGCCGGTCACCTACACCACTTTCGAAGCCCGCGATCTGGGCAAGGACACTGCGCAAATCTTTCAGGATGCCGCGCGCGAGGCTGTGGCCCGGTTCAATCCGCAGGCGATCATCGTCGGCGCATCATGCACGGCTGAGCTGATCCAGGATGATCCGGCCGGCCTTTCCGAAGCCATGGGCCTGCCCTGCCCGGTGATCCCGCTCGAACTGCCGAGCTATCAGCGCAAGGAAAACTGGGGCGCGGCTGAAACGTTCTACCAGATCGTTCGCAACCTGGCTGACAAGACCGTGGTGCGTGAGCCCAGAGAAGGCCGCAAGGCGCGCGCCAATATCCTTGGTCCGACGGCTCTGGGTTTCCGCCACCGCGATGACCTGGTGGAAATTCGCAAGATTCTCGATCAGCTGGGGGTTGAGGTCAATCTCGTCGCTCCGCTGGGCGCAACTCCGCAGGACATTACTCGGATCGGCTATGCCGATTTCAACATCGTCCTTTATCCCGAAATCGCAGATGAGGCCGCCCGCTGGCTCGAAAAGACTTTCGATCAGCCCGCAGTGCGGACCGTCCCTATCGGCGTGGGAGCAACCCGCTCCTTCATCGCCGACGTCGCCGAGCTGGCAGGTGCAGATCCCACGCCTGCCCTCGGCGACACCTCTTCAAGGCTCCCATGGTGGAGCAGATCGGTCGATTCGACCTACCTTACGTCCAAGCGCGTGTTCATCTTTGGCGACGCGACCCATGCGGTCGCCGCCGCCCGGATCGCGCGCGAAGAACTGGGCTTCGAAGTGTGCGGCCTCGGCTGCTACAGCCGTGAGTTCGCGCGTGAAGTCCGGGCCGAAGCGGCGCGCTGCGGCATCGAAGCGCTGATCACCGATGATCACCTCGCAGTCGAGGACGCCATAGCTGCTGCCGCACCGGAACTGGTGCTTGGCACGCAGATGGAACGCCACATTGCCAAGCGGTTTGGCATCCCGTGTGCCGTGATTTCCGCGCCGGTGCATGTGCAGGATTTCCCCGCGCGCCATTCCCCGCAGATGGGTTTCGA
>JANQTR010000033.1 GCA_030731635.1 Erythrobacter sp.
CCGCGCGCATTTTCGAAGAGCGCGGCTGCGATGTCGATGTCATCACCGGCGAAACACCAGAACAGTTGATCGCCCGCATCGGCGAATATGATGGCCTCGCGATCCGGTCCTCGACCAAGGTGACCGCTGCCATTCTGGATGCTGCTACCAACCTGAAGGTGATTGGCCGTGCCGGGATTGGCGTGGACAATGTCGATATCCCTTATGCCAGCGGCAAGGGCGTGGTGGTGATGAACACCCCGTTCGGCAATTCGATCACGACCGCCGAACACGCAATTGCGCTGATGTTCGCGCTCGCCCGCCAAATTCCCGAAGCCAACGCCCAAACGCAAGACGGCAAGTGGCCCAAAAGCGGGTTCATGGGCGTGGAACTCACCGCCAAGACGCTGGGCCTGATTGGCGCTGGCAATATCGGATCAATCGTTGCCAGCCGCGCGCTCGGCCTGCGCATGAAGGTGATCGCCTATGATCCCTTCCTGACTGAAGACCGCGCGGTGGAAATGGGCGTGGAAAAGGTCGATCTCGACACGCTGCTCAGCCGCGCTGATTTCGTGACGCTGCACACCCCGTTGACTGATGAAACGCGCAACATCCTCAGCCGCGAACGGCTGGAAAATGCCAAGAAGGGCATCCGCATCATCAATTGCGCCCGCGGGGGCCTGATTGACGAAGCGGCGCTGAAAGACTGTCTGGAAAGCGGTCAGGTGGCAGGCGCGGCATTGGACGTGTTCGAAACCGAACCGCCCGCCGCCGATCATCCGCTGTTCGGCACGCCCAATTTCATCTGCACCCCGCATCTGGGCGCATCCACCACCGAAGCGCAGGTCAATGTTGCGCTGCAAGTGGCCGAACAGCTCGCCGATTACCTCGTCAATGGCGGGGTGACCAACGCGCTCAATGTGCCCAGCCTTTCGGCAGAAGAAGCGCCCAAGCTGAAGCCCTATATGGCGCTGGCCGAACGGCTCGGCAGCCTTGTGGGACAGCTTGCGCACGGCAACCTCACCAATATCAGCATCGAACGCGAAGGTGCAGCCGCGCAGCTGAACGGCAAGCCGATCACAGCCGCTGTGCTGGCAGGTTTCATGCGCCGTTATTCCGACACGGTGAACATGGTCAACGCGCCTTACCTCGCCAAGGAACGCGGGCTCGACGTGCGCGAAATCCGCCACGATCGTGACGGCGCGTATAACACGCTGCTGCGGGTGACGGTGGAAACCGAACAGGGCCCACGGTCGGTCGCAGGCACTCTGTTCGGCACCGAAGCGCCGCGTCTGGTGGAAATTTTCGGCATCGGGATCGAAGCCGAACTGGCCGGGCACATGCTGTATATCGTCAACGACGACAAGCCGGGCTTTATCGGCCGGATCGGCACGTTGCTGGGCAGCCACGGGATCAATATCGGCACCTTCAACC
>JANQTR010000034.1 GCA_030731635.1 Erythrobacter sp.
ATGACGAATTCGCGGCCCAGCTCGCCCGAACCGAGCAGCAGGATGGTGGCAATGTGGCTCATGGGGAAGGGGTTTAGCCAGCACGCCTGTGAAGTCCAGAGGAGCGATCACGCCGCCCTGCGATGCCCTGACACGCCAACCTGCCGCCCGCCGCCTGCGCGTGCCAGTACCAGGCCCAGCTCTGCCTCTCGCAACGTCCAGTCGACGGTGCATTCGACCCGCGCTACCCCTGCGCTCGCGGTCAGTTGCAGGGCCTTGGCCGAGGTTGGCGCCGCGAGGGCCGAGAAGGTCTGCACCACATCCACCGCCCATTCGCGGGCATGGCGCGAAGTCATTTCAGGCAACAGCACGCCAAACCGTTCACCGTCCAACTGCGCAACCTCGTGCGCGGGCGATGCCATTGTTTCAAGAAATTTGGCAAAGCCCCACAGCACTTCGTCTGCAGCCCGCTGGCCATAGCGCATCAGCAGCGCGCGCATCCCATCGACTGCGAGGACCGCGATCATCTGCCCGCCGCCCTTGGCCAGATGACGGCGCAGGCTGGCGCAGAAGGCCTGTCGATTGGCGAGGCCGGTGAGCGGATCGGTGACCGTTCGGGCGTGCAATTCACCCTCCAGATTGCGCACTTGCTGGATCGAGCGCATCAGGCACAGCGCCCCTTCGACCGCGCCTGCGGCATCGAACATCGGGCGCAGGCTGAGCGCATACCAGCGCGGGCATTGCGCCACATGCCTTGTTTCATGGCCGGCATCGCGGGTGGTGGGGATGGCGGCCACCGGAAATTCGATCCACCCGCCCTGCGTGCGTCCAGCCAGCGCGGTAGCAACATGCGCGCTGACAAACGCCGCATGATCGCGTTCAGCCAGATCGGTGATATGCGGAAGGAGCAGGGCGGCGGAACAATCAAGTCCCAGATCCGCAATATTGGCCGTGGCGTGGACAATGAAGCCATGCCGATCCAGCCTGATCACAATATCGCCTGACGCTTCTTCCAGCAGGCCGTGCAGCACGCGGCCTTCGACGTCACTCAACCCGAACTTCATAATGATGTTGCCCCGCCCGTCCAACTACCCGCCGTGTCGTTAATGATCTGGCTTACCTGTCGACTAACACGATGACCGCAGCAGCATTAATACCGCTGAAAGCCCTGTGATTTTACGAAGACTTAAGTAAACTTGTTATGCAAACCAGACTAAAAAACGAATCAATGTCGATTTCGTTTACCATAATATTGGTAATGGCAGTGCGATTAGTGGTGCATTTTTCGCGACGGTTAATGGTTACCGAAGGGCAGTGTGGCTCTGATACTACAGTTCGATCATGATCCGCACGGCATCAGGTGCGGTGCCACAGGCCGCGGCGATGCGGGTGCGGCAGTCTTCGATCACCGCGCTGGCCGCGCTGCTTGCGCCGGTTGATCCGGCTGCCTGGGCCAGCACGGCGGGTTCAACCCCCAGCGCAGCGGCAATCGCGTTCAGGCGTTCGGGCAGCGGGTGGGATTTGCCCTTTTCCCATGCCCACACCGTCGGCTTGCTCACCCCCAGCACCGCTGCGACATCGGCCAGCGTCAGCCCCGCCTCGCGCCGCAACCGGTTGATCTGGATGCCGAGCATGTCCGGGGCGTTGCTCCGGGGCTGCGGAGAATAGGTGGCGGTCGGTGCTGGTTTGGGCGGAGACATCCCCTGCAATTGCGCGGCTGCCAGCGCCGCCGGGCCCAGCGCGCGTTCGAATGCGCAGCCATAAAGCTGCTCGCTCCGCCACACGACCACTGTCGCCACGATCCCGGCTTCGGGCAGATCCAGCGCAAACTGTTCACCCGTCGCCAGATCAAGCGCGGTTTCGATCAGCAACCCGGCGGCGGAGATATTGTGGATCGTGACATTCGTCTCCCCGCCATCGGGGCCAAGCCCGCTGGCCTCCAGCCGCAGCGCACGGCGCGCGACCGAGCGTTGGCTATCGCCGACCGAGGGGGAATCGAGATGGGCTTTGATGGCCATGAGATGCGCCTTTCGCTCCCGTGATCGAGAGCACGCACAGTCCGGCCCAAAAAGTTAAGGCCGGGTCACCAAAGATGGTTAATTAAGCCGAACCGGGCTATCTGTCAGCTAACTGCATCCAGTCCGTATGCCGTATGCAGCACGCGCACGGCCAGTTCGGTTTCATCTTCGTCAATCATCACGCTGACCTTGATTTCCGAGGTGCTGATCGCCTGAATGTTGATCCCCCGGTCAGACAGTGACCGGAACATCGTGCTGGCCACCCCGGCATGGCTTTTCATACCGACGCCGACAACGCTGATCTTGGCGATTTTGCTGTCGGTGATGATGCGATTGAAGCCGATCGCGTCGCGGCGATCTTCCAGCAGCGCCTGCGCGCGGGCAAGATCGGATTGCGGCACGGTGAATGTCACGTCGGTCTCACCCTTGTCGCGGCCCACGTTCTGGATGATCATATCAACATTGATGCTGGCCGCCGCCAGTGGTTCAAAGATGTTGGCCACCGCGCCGGGCCGGTCAGGCACGCGGGTGAGAATGATCTTGGCTTCGTTCTTGTCGTGCGCGATGCCGGTTACAAGCTGGCGTTCCATCAGACCCTTCTCCACCATTTCATCCATTTCTGCGTCCGAGACGATCAACGTGCCCGGTAGATCATCGGCAGGCGGGGCGCCTTCGCCGATGAAGCTTGAAAGCACCTGCACCCGCACGCCTTCTTTCATGGCGAGGCCGACGCTGCGGGTCTGGAGCACTTTGGCTCCGACCGAGGCGAGTTCGAGCATTTCTTCGTAAGTCACCGCCTTCTGCTTCTTCGCTTTGGCGACGATGCGCGGATCGGTGGTGTAGACCCCGTCAACATCGGTGTAGATGTCGCAGCGATCCGCCTTGATCGCGGCGGCCACCGCAACTGCCGAAGTATCCGATCCGCCGCGGCCCAGCGTGGTCACGCGGCCATCATCCGACACGCCCTGAAAGCCGGGGATCACGGCAATCACGCCCGCGTCCATCGCTGCGATCAGGCCGGGGGCATCGATCGTGTCGATCCGCGCCTTGGCATGGGCTTCAATCGTGTGGATCGGCAATTGCCAGCCGAGCCAGCTCCTCGCCTTGCAGCCCAGCGCCTGCAATGTCAGCGCCAGCAATCCGCTGGTGACCTGTTCGCCGCTGGCGACCACGACATCATATTCTGCCGGATCATACAGCGGATTGGCTTCGCGGCAGAAATTCACCAGCCGATCCGTCTCACCCGCCATGGCGCTGACGACGACAGCCACAGAATCGCCATTTGCGGCCTGCGCACGCACAATATTGGCCACCCGGCGGATACGCTCCGTCCCGGCCATGGATGTGCCGCCAAATTTCATCACGATGCGGGCCAAACGAAAGCTCCTGCTGGTGAGTGTTCGTGGCGGCTGTTAAGGGGGGATCATGGGAAACGCAAACGTATCGAATGTAACTATCCGCCCCGAGGAAGCCGATTTCTTCGCCGGGCTCGCGCGGGACTGGTGGAACCCCAAAGGCCCGATGGCGAGCCTGCATCAGGTAAACCCGGTACGCATGGCATTTATCCGCGACGCGATTGACGCGCATTGGCCGGGCGCGGGGGCTTTGGCCAAGCCGCTGACGGGCAAGGCGGTGCTGGATATCGGCTGCGGGGCAGGGCTGGTGTGCGAGCCTTTGGCGCGGCTGGGCGCGAGCGTAACAGGCGTGGACGCGGCGGCGGAAAACGTCGCTGCGGCGAGCGCCCACGCCGAAGCAGTCGGCCTCGACATCCGCTATATGGCGGGCGAGGTGGCGGGGCTGGATATCGGCACCTTCGACCTTGTCACCAGCGTCGAGGTGATCGAGCATGTCGCGGACAAGCCTGCGTTCCTGCGTGATGTCGCGGCGCGGCTGGCGCCCGACGGATTGCTGGTCATGTCCACCCCCAACCGCACGGCGGCATCGCGCGTGCTATTGGTCGGCGCGGCCGAAGCGGTGGGTTACGTCCCCAAGGGCACGCACCATTGGCAAGACTTCATCACGCCTGAGGAATTCGAGGCACTGCTGGCAGAGGCCGGACTGACGGTGACGACAATGCGCGGGATTGCATGGAGACCGGGCAAGGGCCTGCACCTGTCAGATGACATGGCGCTGAACTATATCCTGAGCGCGCGGCGGGCTTAGGGACAACTACGCCCCTTGAGCGCCCCGTCGCTGAATACACCCGCCACGCCCGCGTCCTTCAGCAGCGCGGCCAGTTTCACGTCGCCGCAGCCCTTGCCCTTGGGATCATCGCCGCTGCGCAAGGCGACCGGCAGGAATTCGTTCTCCGGCCGCACTGTCCATGCGTGCACGTCCAGCCCCGCTGTCTTGGCGTCTGCGACCAAGGCTGTGGGACTGCCATCCGCGTTCAGCACCATGGCGATATGTGCGCCGACCGCGTCGGCATATTTGGCGACCTCGATCAGCCCGGTCGGCGTTACCATCTCGGCATAGCGCATCGCGGGTTCATCCGCCGGGCCGCCGAGCGGTTCAACCAGTTGCACCAGCTTGAACCCACCGCTGCGCTGCTTGAGGCGTTGCAAGGGCGCGACTTCAAAGCTTTGGATGAACACCGGATCGGTGGGCGTGATCCCCAACTGCCGCAATTCGCGCAGCAGCAGGTCAACCATGTCGATCCCGGCGTTCTGGAGCAGAAAGTTGGGGTGTTTGATTTCAGGGTAAAGCCCGATCCGGCGCCCGGTCGCTGCTTCCTTGGCGCGCACCAGCTTCACGATTTCGGCCAGTGTGGCCACCTGATACAGCCCGTCAAACCGGGCATTGGCCGGGCGGACTGAAGGAATACGCTCCTTGGCGCGCAGCGTGCGCAGTTCTGCGAGCGTGAAGTCTTCGGCGAACCAGCCTGCCACGCGCTGCCCATCAATGGTCTTGTCGCGGCGGCGATCTTCAAATTCCTCGCGGCTCGCCACATCGGTGGTGCCCGACAGTTCGTTTTCGTGGCGCGAAACCAGCACCAGATCCTTGGTCGCGACCAGATCGGGTTCAATGTAATCCGCGCCCTGATCAATCGCGCGTTCATAGGCGGCGAGGGTGTGTTCGGGCCGCTCGGCACTCGCACCGCGGTGGGCGATGATCAGCATCTCGCTCTCCTGCGCCGCGGCCGGTGTGGCCGCCAGCAGCAGGGCCGCAAGCATCAGGCGAGGCTTAATCATTCATCGCTCCTATCGCGGCGCGCGCAGCGGCGAGCCGTTCGTTTCCTTGCCCGGCGATCCGCACAAACGGCACGGCAGCATCCACCAGCACCTGCTCGACGATCATTGCAAACCGGTGACGATCTGCGGGATCAGCGAAAAAGCGGGTGCCGTCATCCACCCACGGCAAATCGGGTTCGAGCAGCAGGTAGAGGCTGGCTTTGGGTGCGTCCATCAGTTCGGCTGGCCGCTCACCCAGCAGCATTTCGGTCCACGCGGCGGTCATCAGCGCATCGGTATCGGCCAGCAGCAGCGGCCCGGCCCACGCGCTTGCAGCCGCGATCATCGCCTGTTGTGCGCGGCCGATCAGAAGCAGGTCATCAAGGCTCAACGGGCCTGTGTGCGCCTCGCAATGGCTGCGGCCATATTCGCCGACGGTAATCGCGCCCGTCTCCGCCGCCAGCAGGCGCGCAAGGGTGGTCTTGCCGGTGCTCTCCGCCCCGTGGAGGCAGATGGTGCGGCGGTAATGGGCCTGCACGGGTGCAGGCAGATAGGCCCAATGCGCCGCCGGATCGGCCCTGACCGCGCTGCCCGAAAGGCCCGCCAGCGGATCATCCGTCATCCCCAGCACCCGCCCGCCCAGCGGCACGAACAACGCCCCCACCTGCCGCGCCAGCTCAGCCCCGTAATCCTCGCCTGCAAACAGATAGTCGACCGGATCAGGGTGGGCAGCGGCGACGATCCCGCGCCAGACCGGCCAGAAGGTGGCGCTGTCTTCGGGCGCTTGCGGCACCACATCGCCATGCTCCAACACCCGGCAATCGGGCAAAAGCGCCTGCATCCACGCCAGCCGCAGTGCGCCTGCAATGGGATCATCGGGCAACCAGCACACCAGCACGGTAAGCTCGTCCACCAGCGCCCGCGCCGCCCGGATCAGGGCCAAGTGCCCGGCATGGGGCGGCATGAACTTGCCGAGCAGGAAGCCCCGCCTTTTCGGATTGGGCTTGGTCACGCCGCAACCGCCTCGCCCGCGCGGGCCGCCTTGGCCCAGGCGATCAGCCCGGCGCTCGCCAGCACCAGAAAGGCCACATAAAGCCCAGCAGTGAGATAAAGCCCGCGCTGCATATAGACCCCGATCGCCAGCACATCGATCGCGATCCACAGCGCCCAGTTTTCGACCCGGCGCATGGCGAGCAGCACCTGCGCCACCACGCTCGCACCCGCGATGGTCGCGTCGGCGAAGGGCAGGGCTGCGTCGGTCCAGCGCGCCATCGCCCAGCCAATGCCAAGGCTGGATCCCGCCACCAGCGCCAGCGAGATGGCCCGCGTGCGCCAGTCCATCCATTCAACCTGCACCATCTGCGCAAGGCCCCCAGCGCGCGCCCAAAGCCACCAGCCCCAGCCCTGCACCACGAAAAAGAACACCTGCAACGCCGCTTCGCCATACAGGCGCGCATCGCGGAATATCACGAAATACAGCGCCACCATCGCCATGCCGAACGGGTAGTTCCAGATGCTGCGCCGAACCAGCAGGCCGACATTGGCCAGCCCGAGCGCGACGGCGATCAATTCCAGCGAGTTCATGCGCGCGCGCGGATCAGCCGAGCGCGGCGGACCATGCGTCCGCCTTGAACCCGACCAGCAGGCCGCCCGGATGCTCCACCACAGGGCGCTTGATGATCGAGGGGTTGGCAGCGAGCAGCGCAGGCGCGGTTTCGGCGCTGGCGGCTAGCGCCTTGTCCGCATCGCTCAGCGCGCGGAAGGTCGTCCCCTTGCGATTGACGACAACGTCCAACCCCGCCGCCGCGATCCATGCGGCAATTTTCGCCGGATCAGCGCCTTCTTTCTTGTAGTCATGGAAAGTGTAATCGCGGCCCTGCGCATCGAGCCACACCCGCGCCTTTTTCACCGTGTCGCA
>JANQTR010000035.1:0-1853 GCA_030731635.1 Erythrobacter sp.
GAAAAGTGGTCGGGGAGACAGGATTCGAACCTGCGACCCTCTGGTCCCAAACCAGATGCGCTACCAGGCTGCGCTACTCCCCGACGCTTTTCACCATGGGTGGATGCCTAACTCCGCCCATGCGTTCACCCCGATCCGCCCAACGCCCGCCCCGGTGGGCCCGGCAGGATTCGAACCCGCGACCTAGCCGTTATGAGCGGCCAGCTCTAACCGCTGAGCTACAGGCCCGTGGATCACGGCACCGGCAGGCAGAGCGAACTTGAGCCCCCTACTCTGGCATAGCGGACGAAACAAGCAGTGATCCGCGCACTTTCTGCATAAAACCTAACCGCCGGTCGCAGCGATGATTTCGCACACGGTGGTGGGGTGCACCTCGCGCTGGGCGAGATGGGCGTAAACCGCACCGAACCAGTCATACAGCGCATCTACTGCAGCCTCGGTTGCCGCATAGGGCGTATGGCCGGGTGCAAGGCTGGGACTGTGGAACGACAGCACCAGCACTGGCAACCCGCTGGCGAGTGCGGCGTCGACCCCGCGCAGCGCTGAGGCGATCGGCACGCCTTCGGGTGTCAGTGCCACGCGTTCGAGCAAATTGAACCGCGAAAAACCCGAAAAGAAGGTTGGGATATGACGCTGGGCGCGGTGCAGCACTGGCCCCAGCCGTTTGAGCGGACCGCAATATACGCTTGTTACCGGCAGTTCGAGCAGCGCCTGCTCATCATCAATCCAATAGGGATCAATCGGGTGGTGTGAATAATCCGGCCCATGCTGCGCTGAATAATCGAACAATGATCGCACAGAGGTGTCGATGCGGATCCCGGCGCGTTTGAGAAGCCCGGCGGTTTGCGTGCCGAGGCCGTAGCGGCCCGCGCGGTAAATCAGCGGCGCGCAGCCAAAGGCGGCTTCGATGGCATCACGCAGGAGCATGAACTTTGCCGCTTCCAGCGCCGGTGGCAGATTGCCCGCATAGGAATTATGCGCAGTTACCACCTCGTCAAACGGCGGATTGACCCAGGGGTGCAGCTGCACGCCGACCTCGGCCACGCCGCGCTGCACGGCATCGCCAATGATTTCCACCGCGCGCGGATCCTTGGCAATTGGCCAATCGACCAGATAGACCGGACGAACCCCCAATGCCTCGCAAAAAGCCTGAAATCGGGGGATCGCGGCGACATGGGTGAGCTGGTGGCCTTCGCGGCGGAACGGGCCCTTCCAATCGAATTCTTCTTCGGTATCGACAGTAAGCAACACCCGCTGGCCGAACTCTGCGGCAAAGCGGGCGGTGCTGCCGGACGCGGGCCGGTTGAGCATTGATGGGGTGATCATGATTGCCGTATCCCTGCCGCCCCCGGCTTACGCAAGGGCGGCCGTGCTGTCATCCTCAACATCACCGGGTTCAGCACGGCGATCGGTTAGCAGTGGCAGGGTGAGAATGATCTCGGCGGCATCGCGGATCAGGCTGCCACCTGCGCTTTGCGCCTCGGCCCGGGCCAGCCGTAGCGCAAAGCCTGCGCCGAACAGCCCGGCATTGATCGCACTGTTCTGACCGCGGGCGGTGGCTGCAAACAGGTTGTCTTCTGACGCCAGCCGCGCCGGCAAAGCAATGGTGAGCCGTGCCGAGGCGATGCCACCCCCGATCACCGGATCAAGCCGCAGCGCAATCTGCTCTTCCGCGCCGCAGGCCGCGGCAAGGCTGGCAAGCAGCCGCCAGACCAGCACTTCGGCATCGTCAGGATCAATTGCGACCAGCAGTTCTGTGGTGGCAGGACAGGCAAAAGCCAGCGCGCCGCCGCGTGGTTCGAGCACAGGGGCCAATTGCGCTATCGTGCTCCGGATCAAGGAGACGCAGTCGG
>JANQTR010000035.1:1863-7070 GCA_030731635.1 Erythrobacter sp.
TAAAAACCCCTTCGCAATCTGAATAAAAGAAAGCCAACAACCGCCAAACCAGCGCTTCGGCATCAGCAGCGTCGATCGCCAGCAGCATCATCGCATCATCGGCCAGCGCTGCCGAAATCAGCGCACCTCGGGGCGCCAGCACCGGATTGAGCTGTTCCGCCGTGCGGCGGACCAGCGCGGCCAGATCGGCATCACCTGCCTCGATCGCCAGCGCGCCGGTTTCCAGACGCGCAAGCCGGTCGAGCTCCTCGAAACCGGCCAGAATATGCGCCGCATCAGCAGCAATTGCGGCGGCAAGCGCGCGGTATTCGTGCGGGGCAGGGCCGAACAATTGCTGCTGGATCACCTCGGCATAACCCTGCACTGCGGTAACCGGCGTGCGCAATTCATGCAGCAGTTGGCGGATCCGGTCAGCTTCGCGCGCTTCGGGCCGCAAATCGGCACCGACATCGCCGGGCAGACGGCGCAGGCGGCCGAAATAGCCAGTGAAATGGCCGTCATCGTTGAACCGAGGCTGTGCATCAATCAGCCAATCGCCCGCGATTGCAGGTGCGCCCGACAGGCTGATTTCGCCGCGCGTGATTGGCTGGCGGCGGGTGAAAGCGCGTTCCAGACCAACCTCACTTGGATTGCCAGCCCCCAGCCGATGCGGCGCGAACAGGCGCGTGCCAATCACCATCGCGGCAACATCGCTGCTGGCCCATTCGATCCGCCCGCCTGCATCCGCCGCAAAACCGAAACTGCTGGCAATGGTCAGCGTGCGATCGGGCGTTTCGCCCAGCGGCAGGCGCGGGGAGCTTTCAAACTCCTGACGGCTTTCACCGCGTTCACGCTTGAATTGGGCAATCCGTTCAACGAGGGCCGAAATTTCGGTGCGGCCGCTATCGTCACGGTCGCGGGCCAACGGTTGGGCCTTTAGCGCTGGTGGCAGCTGGCCCGATGTGGCCGTCGGTTGGCGCAGTTGCGGCGCGGGCGCGGCATTGGGGACGGCAGCAAGCGATGCGCGGGCGGAAGGCTCAGGCGCGGGCAGGCCGCGATCATGGATGCCCAATCGCGCCAGCAGCGCCTCGACATCCAGCGGCAGGTCGCGGCGGTTGCGCAGAAATCCGCGCGCGCGCACGGGCAGGCGCGGGATCAGCGCGGTCCAATCGTCCGACGTAAGCTCTGCCCGGTTCAGCGCTGCCGAGGCTATTTCGGGTTCGTGTTCGGCAAGGTGCGCTGCCAGATCGGGGCTGCGGAATCGCCAGCCGGGTTCGCGGATCAGACGTGCGCGTTCATCGGCCGGGATTACCTCGGCCAACGCGTCCATCCGCAGCCAGGCCGCAGCAAGCAGACTGTGGTCGGGCTGGCTGCCCCGGCGCACCCTGTCCTTGCCCAGCAGATCGAGCAATTGCCGAAACTGCGTGCGCAGGCCCGCCTCGCCGGTGGTGCGTTGGCGCAGCACAGTGGCAAGGCGATCATCGAAAAACAACACGCACTCCCCATTCAATGTGACAGACCGAATCACCAGCGTCGCCGCCGCGCGCGCCCATGATACAAGCAGGCTGCCTTGCCGTCCTATCAGGATCGAACGATTGTCACAGTCTGACGTTCAAGGCGCGTTGCAAAGCGGGACAATTGCTGGCAGACATAATAATATTAGCCAAGCGGGCCATTCGGCGCGCGTCTTGTTTCTTTGGGCATGATATTGCACGTGGCGTTGCCGCCTGGTGAACGTCGCGGTGCTGGGGGAGCTAAAGTTTAGTGGCCAATCTCGACGATATCGACCGCCGCCTGCTGGCGGAACTGCAGGCGGAAGGCCGCGTCACCAATGTCGAACTGGCACAGCGCGTCGGGCTTACCGCGCCGCCGTGTCTGCGACGGGTGCGCGGGCTGGAGGAAGACGGTGTGATCCGTGGCTATCACGCTGATCTGGATCCGTCCAAACTGGGCTTTGCGATCACTGTGTTCGCGATGGTCAGCCTGAAAAGCCAGGCTGAAAGCTCCCTCCGCGAATTTGAGGACCACATGCGCGCGCTGCCCGAAGTGCGCGAATGCCACATGCTCAATGGCGAGATCGATTTCATCCTCAAGGTCGTCAGCAAGGATCTGCAAAGCTTTCAGGAATTCCTGACCGGCAAGCTGACGCCTGCGCCCAACGTCGAAAGCGTGAAAACCTCGCTGACGATCCGTACCGCCAAGCATGAGCCCGGCGTTCCGCTGTAGGTGAGTGGGCCGCTGTGACCAAAGCGCCGCGCCTGGCTGAGCCGATCACCGGCCAGTGCCTGTGCGGCGCGGTGACGATAGCGGTCACCGCAATGCGGGCCGAGGTCGATATCTGCCATTGCGCGATGTGTGCCCGCTGGGGCGGGGCCTTCTATGCCGGGGTGAAGGGTGAGGGCGCCGCGGTCACGGGCGAGGAGGCTGTGACAATCTACCGATCAAGCCCCTGGGCCGAACGGGCCTTCTGCGGCACCTGCGGCAGCAACCTGTGGTATCGTTTCCTGCCCACCGGCGGACGTTCATTTCTGGCAGGGCTCTTCGACCTGCCCAAAGGCTTCGGGATCGAGCAACAGATTTTCGTCGATGAGAAACCAGATTGGTATGACATCGCGCAGGCCAGCCCGATGAAGACCGGGCCCGAAGTGATCGCCGAAGCCATGGCGAAAGGCCTCAGCTTCGACTGACGTTTAATGCAGTTTCAACCGTGGCCGCACGATCCGGTTCACCCGGCCAATCAGCATCAGGAACGTCGCCTTTACCCAGCCGTGAATGCCAATCAGGTGCATCCGGTACAGCGAGGTGTAGATGAACCGCGCCAGCCGCCCTTCGATCGCCATGCTGCCGCCGATCAAATTGCCCATCAGGCTGCCCACGGTCGAAAACCGGCTGAGCGACACCAGCGAGCCATTGTCATGATAGGCGAAGTGCTTGAGCGGGCGGCCTTTTTGCATCCGGCAGATATTGTCGAACACCACCGCAGCCATCTGATGCGCGGCCTGCGCGCGCGGGGGGATCGGGCGATCCTCACCCGGCGGCGTGTAAGACGCGCAATCACCCAGCGCGAAGATGTTGGGGTCGACCGTCGTCTGCAGCGTGTCGGTAACCATGATCTGGTTGCGCGAGTTGGTTTCCAGCCCAAGGTCTGACAGGAATTCAGCCCCTTTGACCCCGGCGGCCCAGACAATCAGGTCAGCCTCAATTGTGTCACCGGCCTTGGTCAGCAGGGTCCGCGGCCGGGCTTCGATGACCTGCGTGTTTTCCATCACCTCAACACCCAACACACCCAATTCGTGGTGTGCGGCTTGTGACAGTTTTTCCGGCAAGGCAGGCAGAATGCGCGGCCCGGCTTCAAGCAAAGTCACTTTCAGTCGGCTCTCGTCAAACACCTCGAGCCCATAGTGCCTGAGCGCGCCAGCCGCATTGTAGAGTTCTGCGGCCAGCTCCACCCCGGTGGCCCCGCCGCCAACAATGGCAACATGCACCTGCTCGTTCGCGCCCGGATCATTCATCATCGCCCGGCTGACGCGCAGGCAGTGGTTCAGCAGCCGGGTGCGGAACCGGTCAGCCTGCACACGGCTGTCGAGGTACAGGCAATGTTCGGCCACGCCCGGCACGCCAAAGTCGTTAGAGACCGATCCCAGCGCAATCGCGAGGATATCATAACGGATGGTGTGGGCTTCGATCAGTTCGCTGCCATCCTCGTCCTTGACTGGCGCAAGGCTGATGGTCTTGGCCGCGCGATCGATCCCGTCGAGGCTGCCCTGAAAGAACCGGTATCCCCAGCGGTGACAATGGCCACGATAGCCGACCTCATCCAGATTGGCATCGAGCGATCCGGCTGCGACCTCGTGCAGCAACGGCTTCCAGATGTGGCTGAGGTTCTTGTCGACCAGAATGATATCGTGCCGCTTGCGCCCGTATTTCGCGCCGAGCCTGCGGACGAGCTCCAGCCCGCCTGCGCCTCCGCCGACAACAACAATCTGGGTCTTGCGGTTCATTCATCACTCCTTCGCGCCATGCGGGCGCTGGCGGATTGCGATGGGGAAGCGCCCGGCCGAAAGCGGCAAAAGCGACTTGGACCAAGACCCGCAGCCGCGCTCTACCCGAATTTCTGCTGCGTTGCAGCATCAATCGTATCAGCGATTTAGTGCCGCGACGGTTCCGGAGCGAAGCGCGTCAGACCTCGCGTTCTTCCAGCCACTTTTCCAGCCATTTGATCGTATAGTCGCCGTTGAGAACATCGTCCTGCCGCAGCAGTTCCTGATGCAGTGGGATGTTGGTCTTGACCCCTTCGACGACCATTTCTTCGAGCGCACGGCGCAGGCGCATGATGCAGCCTTCACGGGTGCGACCGTAGACGATCACCTTGGCGATCATGCTGTCGTAGTAAGGCGGGATCTTATAGCCTGCATACAGCCCGCTATCGACGCGCACATGCATGCCGCCAGCCGCGTGATAATAGGTCACAAGGCCCGGCGAAGGCGCGAAGTTGAACGGGTCTTCGGCGTTGATCCGGCATTCGATCGCATGGCCCTGGAATTCCAGTTCGTCCTGCGTGACGGACAGCGGACGCCCTTCGGCAATGCGGATCTGTTCGCGCACCAGATCCAGCCCGGTGATCGCTTCGGTTACCGGGTGTTCGACCTGCAGCCGGGTGTTCATTTCGATGAAATAGAACTTACCGTCTTCCCACAGGAATTCGATCGTGCCTGCGCCGCGATAGGCCATGTCGCGCATGGCTTTCGCGCAGACTTCGCCCATCTGTTCGCGCACTTCGGGAGAGATGACCGGAGACGGCGCTTCTTCGAGCACTTTCTGGTGGCGGCGTTGCAAGGAACAATCGCGTTCACCAAGGTGGATCGCGTTGCCCTGGCCATCGCCGAACACCTGAAATTCGATGTGGCGCGGGTTGCCGAGGTATTTTTCGATATAGACGGTCGCATCGCCGAACGCTGCTTTCGCCTCGCTCCCGGCCTGCTGGATCAGGGTTTCGAGTTGCTCGGGGCCGTTGCACACTTTCATGCCGCGCCCGCCGCCGCCGCTGGCGGCCTTGATGATCACCGGATAGCCAGCGGCTTCGGCAATCGCCTTGGCTTCGGCGATATCGGAGACCGCGCCATCCGAGCCGGGGACCAGCGGCAGACCGAGCGCGCCCGCGGTGCGCTTGGCCTCGATCTTGTCGCCCATGGTGCGGATATGTTCGGGCTTGGGGCCGATCCAGATGA
>JANQTR010000036.1 GCA_030731635.1 Erythrobacter sp.
GGTTGCCCGCCAGCATGTCTTCCATCAGGTCTTCGGCGCCAACCTTGTCAGCGCCTGCAGCCAGTGCCTTTTCAGCATTGTCGCCGCGTGCGAACACCGCCACGCGCACGTCCTTGCCGGTGCCTGACGGCAGCGACACCATGCCGCGGACCATCTGATCGGCGTGACGCGGGTCAACGCCGAGGTTCATCGCCACTTCGACGGTTTCGTCGAACTTGGTCTTGAACTGACGCAGCACGGTCAATGCTTCATCAACGCTGTAGAGTTTTTCGCGGTCGAGCGCGGCCAGTTCCTTGGCCTTCTTGGAAATCTTGGTCATCGGTTTAGCCCTCCACCACTTCGAGGCCCATCGAACGGGCAGACCCGGCGATGATCTTCATGGCCTGATCAATATCGTTCGCGTTCAGATCGACCATCTTGGCCTGCGCGATTTCCTTGATCTGGCTGCTGGTGATGGTGCCGGCCGAAATCTTGCCCGGCTCCTTGGAACCCGACTTGAGGTTTGCGGCCTTCTTGATGAAGTAGGTCGCCGGCGCGGTCTTGGTCACGAAAGTGAACGAGCGATCCGCATAGACCGTGATCACGGTCGGGATCGGCATGCCCTTTTCCATTTCCTGCGTCGAGGCGTTGAACGCCTTGCAGAATTCCATGATGTTCACGCCGCGCTGACCCAACGCCGGGCCGATCGGCGGCGACGGGGTGGCAGAGCCCGCGGGCACCTGCAGCTTGATATAGCCTTCAATTTTCTTGGCCATGGGGCCGTACTCCTGTCGCACTGTCGAACGCCGAGCCGAATAGCCCGAAGATGCGTTCTCATGTTAAGCGGTCCAGCGCTTCTGCCTGTGCATGGCAGCAGCTCCCGCACGGAATCGTCTGCCCTGAAGCAGCGAAGCGCGGCCCTTAGGCGGGGCCGGGTGTGAAATCAACCACAAGCTGGTGCGTGCTGGCCCGGCCCAGCCGCAGCACATGGCGAAAAATGTTTCCTGTTCGCGCGCTTATCATTATCTTCAGGTTGGCAAGACATAGGCATCTGCGGCGACTGCAGGTTTTATCAGGGGTTATCATGATCACTATCGCTATTCGCGCGCGCGAGATTGTTTCGAGCAATGTCGACACGCTGATCGGCAAAGCGGGCGATCCGCGCAAGATGCTGCGGCTTTTGCAATCCGAGATCGAAGAGACCCTGATCGCGCTTCACGGCGATACCGCCAAGGCCCGGCGCCAGCAGGACCGGCTGCGCGATTCGGCCACCCGGCTTGGCGCTGGGGCGGAAGAATGGACCGGGAAGGCCAAGATCGCGCTTGATCACGGGCGTGAGGATCTGGCCCGGGCCGCGCTGCTCGCGCGTGAGAGTGATCGTGCCAAAGCCGCGAGCGAAACCCGCGCTGCCGAAACGCTGGGCGAGCAGATTGCCGAGGCCGATGCCATGATCGCCGCGCTTGAGGCCAAGCGTAGCGCGCTGGGCCAGCGGATTGCCGATCTGACCCAACCCAGCGCAGGTGCACCCGCCAGCACGCCAGGTGTCCGTGCGATCGACCAGCGCATTGACCGGATCGACGCCTTGGAGCGGCGCGCCCAGTTTGCCGCAACGCCCGCGCCCGAAAACGATGACCCGGCAGCGATCGAACATGAAATCGCCAGCCTTCAGCAGGCCAGCGCAATCGAGGCCGAACTGGCCGCGATGAAGGGCGGCGCTGCGAAGGCGGCGCCGGCCAAACGGGCGGCGTCCAAAAAGCGCTCCTGACACACAGCCTCCCCCGCTGGGTACTGATCGCGCCGCAACCGCTTGCCAGCGTTTTTTGAAGGTAGCCTAGGGCGCAAGCTCATGCCGCGGGGTCTTCATGCCCTTGGTACGGCTGGTAAGATGGAACCGGCCGCACAGGCTGCACGTATAGGCGCGCAATTTGAACGGCGCGCGCGCGGCGGCGGCCTCAGCTTCGTCGCGGGTGGCGTAGCGGCGCTTGCGCTGGCAGATGCCGGGCCGGGTCTGCATTGCAAAGGCTCCCGCATTTCATCACCAGCCGGTTGGCCAGCACCATTGCTCGGCTAGAGTGACATACGGCGGACATCAACCGAAACCCGCGGCATCCCATGGCGATTGCGCAATTGCTCCACCGGCTTATGGATGCGCCAGTCCGCCCGATAAACGGCCAAAAATGAAGGGCCAAAAATGAAGGAACGTAGCGATGAGTGATACCCGCCCCGATCTGGTTATCTATGGCAGCCCGGTTTCACCTTTCGCTCGCAAGGTGGCAGGCGTTTGCATCGAAAAGGGCGTGGATTACGAAATCGAAGCGGTCAACGTGTTCGACCCGCCGCAGTGGTTCCGCGATATTTCCCCGATGAAGCGCATCCCGGTGCTGCGCGACCGGTCCGTCGCTGAAGAAGGCGTGGCGGGCACAATCGCCGATTCCAGCGCAATTTGCGCCATGATCGAACGCAAGCACCCCGCCCCCGCGCTTTACCCCGCAGCTCCGATGGCGCTGGGCGAGGCATTGTTCATCGAAGAATATGCCGACACTGCGCTCGCCATGTCGGGGGGGCTGGGCATTTTCCGCCCGATCTTTTTTGCGGTGAGCAAGGGCCAAGAGCCCGATCTGGCCAAAGCGCGTGATACCTGGGCAAACGGGCTGCCGCCGATCTTTGATGTGCTGGAAGCACGCCTGGGCGGACGCGCATTCTTTGCAGGTGACGCACTGTCGATTGCCGATATTTCGGTGGCGACCGTGCTGATGCAGGTATCGCTGGTGGCGGAAACTCCGCTTGGGCGCTGGCCCGCACTTGAAGCGCATTTTGCCGCGATGCAGGCGCGCCCTTCGATTGCGCAACCTTACGCGGCGGCGGAAAAGATGGTCCGCAAGGCCTTGCCCACCTGCTTCGACCTGACCTAAGCCCACCTTAAGCAAACAGAGGGCAATCGCGCACATGGCGAGCGAATGGTGCATCGGGATCATCGGCGGATCGGGCCTCTATACGATCGATGGCATTGAGGACGCGCAGTGGATCGCGATTGATACGCCGTGGGGCGATCCTTCGGACGAAATTCTGTGTGGGCGCGTCGGCGAGGTGAAGGTGCGCTTCCTCCCCCGCCACGGGCGCGGACATCCGATCACACCGACCGAGCTGAACTCGCGCGCCAATATCGATGCGCTGAAACGCGCCGGGTGCACCGATATTCTGGCGATTTCAGCGGTCGGATCCTTGCGCGAAGAATTGGAGCCGGGACGCTTTGCAGTCGTCGAACAATTCATCGACCGCACAGTCCACCGCCCTTCGACGTTCTACACCAGCGGCTTTGTCACCCACGTATCGATGGCAGATCCAGTCTGCCCGCGCCTTTCGGAAATGGCAGCCAAGGCGGTCAGCAAGGCGAAGGGCAAGGTTGCGGTCGGCGCGACCTATCTGGCCATGGAAGGCCCGCAATTTTCAACCCGCGCCGAAAGCCGGATGTACCGGGCGTGGGGCGCCGACGTAATCGGCATGACCGCGATGCCCGAAGCCAAGCTCGCGCGGGAGGCCGAGCTGCCCTATGCGCTGATCGGCATGGTCACCGACTATGATTGCTGGCGCGAAGGGGATTCGGTCGATGTCGCGCAGGTGATCGAGCAGATGCAGATCAACGGCGCATTGGCCCGCTCGGCAGTGGCAAACTTCATTGCCGCTCTGCCGAAAAAGCGTGAGCCTTCGCCCATCGACACCGCGCTCGACGATGCAGTGATCACCGCGCCCGATGAACACGACCCGGCGGTCATGGCGAGGCTGGACGCAGTCGCTGGGCGATTATTCGGGTAAAAACCGCCCGTTTTATCGCAGCGCGGGTAGAACACGGTGAGAGCATTTGCGCCGGATTACCGCCGATCAAATTGACCGGATAGAGAGCGGCGAAGGCGCGGCGTTTGTCATATCGGGCGCAGATGGGCCTGCCCCGACACGCTGGCCTGTGAATTTCCTTTGGCAGGCAATCAATTTTCCGCCATAAAACCGCCATCGGCAGAGCTGAGCACGTTCTCGCAGATTTCACGTAATTTCTGCAATAACTCTGGTAGAAATGCTCTTCTCGATGAATCTTCAGACACCAACTGTCGCAAAAGACGTGAAGTTGTCCATGACTTCATCACGTGCGACCTTGTTATTTGTGGTGCCGTTGCCTGAATTGCTGTTGGCGATTGGTTTCTTGTTGATAGCCAATCTGTTAGCGTTGACCTATGGTCTGGATTTTATATTCCCATCCAGCGGCGCGCTTGAATTTACCGGTATGAGTTATGCCGTGCCACTGTCACTCATTTCTGTACTCGGCTTGTTTCTGATCTTGACGAAGCAGAAGATGCGACTGGCCTATTACGTCACAGCTAGTCTAGCTTATGGCATAATATTGATTTCCCATTTTAATATAAAAATGTGGATGAGCCTGATCAATCCCGCCCTGTGGGACGATTTCTATTGGAGGCTAGATCAAATGGCACGGCCGTTGATTGATGCATCATTCGTGGTGCACAATCTGGTTGGCATGGCTATGCCAATGGGTGATCATCTGTATCTGTTTGCCTTTCTGGCAATGTTTGCAGGCAGCATCATCGTCCATTCGATGCAGAGCTTCATCGTATTTCGCAAAGTCATTTTCACTGCGATGCTGGTGCATGTTCTTGGCGGGTTAAGCTACCTTGTGATGCCAGCTGTCGGGCCGTTCCTTTACGAACAAGGCCTCAACGCGCTCGAAACTGCGCGGCAGCAGCACATGTATGACGGCTATAGGGCGTTAATGGCTGGCGGTCGGCCCTGGATGGCCAGCCAGGGAGACCAATTCTTGTTCGCCGCCGTGGCCGCCATGCCATCACTTCATGTCGCCTCATCAGCAGTGTTCGTCCACTATGCCTGGAAGCATGTGCGCTGGCTCGGGGTGCTGTATCTGCCCTTGTTCATCTTCATCATTTTTGAAGCCATGGCGACGCGCTGGCATTACTGGATCGATGTGGTTGCCGGGCTGGCGCTGACGGCGCTTGCGGTCGCCATAACAGCGGCGCTGTTTCGTCCGATTGAGGCGCACGACACACTGCGCCAAGACAAACCCAAAGCCCCAGCGTTGGCTGACAAGGGCGATGTGCCGTGGCTCGATGGCCACCCTGCCCCACTCCCGCTTGCTGCCATTGCGGCGCAAAACCCTGCGTCTTCGTAACCGCCGTTCAGCCGGGCACGCTATTGCAGCGTGGTAATTTCCTCACTGCCATCGGTGCGGCCAAAGAACTGCATCAGCTGCACCAGCAATTCGCAGCGATCGGTCAGGGTTTCAGCCTCTAGCAGCGCCTGTTTGCTGGCCGGATCAAACGGCGCGATTTGCGAAACTCCGTTGATCAGCGAGCGATCATCCAGCCGCTCAACCGAGCCCCAGTCGACGCTATACCCCTGCGCATCGGCAAACCGCCGCGCTTCGCGTTCAAACCCGCCGCGCTGGGCGTGGGTCAGGGTTTCGTCTTCATCTTCGTCATAAATGTCTGCTTCGATCTGGCGAAAGGCGGTGGTGACGTCGAGCTCGCGCAGCAGCCGGAACCGTGCCACCCCGTCGAGGATGATGTTGTAGCGTCCGTCTTCCATCGCCTGAACCTCACCAATCCGGCCCACGCAGCCGACGCTGTAGAGCGGCGCACCTTCTTCGGGGCGCTGCGGCTGGATCATCGCGATCTGGCGATCACGGATCAACGCATCGCTGACCAGCGCGCGGTAACGCGGTTCAAACAGATGCAGCGGCAACTGCATGCCGGGAAACAGCACCGCGCCGGTCAGCGGAAAGATCGAAAGGCGTTTGGACATAATGTTTGGGCTCATCCAAATAATACGCGCGACAAGCGGCGGCGGACGCCGACCACCCATTCATCTTCCAGCCCGGTGGCTTCAAAGATCTTGAGCAGCTGCGCGCGCGCGGCGCCCTCGTTCCATTCGCGGTCTGCGGCCACCATCGCGAGCAGGGTGTCGGCCGCCTCATCGCGCTGCCCTGCGGCAAAGGCGGCTTCGGCAAAGGCAAAGCCTGCGTCCATGTTGGCGGGATCGGCCTGTGCAGCGGCGCGCAGGGCGGCAAGTTCGCTGTCGTCAACCTTGGTGCCCGCCAGTTCGAGCGCGGTTTTGGCCGCGGCCATCATCGGATCGGCAGCAAGGCGCGGGTCGGAATCGATCACCGCCATCACCTGGCGTGCTTCATCAACCTCGCCCAATTGCACCAGCGCGCGCACCAACCCTGCATGGGCCGGTGCATTTTCGGGCGCGAATTCGGTGATCTGGGCAAAGATGCCGACCGCGCGCTGCGGATCGGCAGCGGCCAGCGCGTCTTCACCCAGTTTGACGAACTGCGCCACTTCTTCTGCCGTGGGGCCTTGCGGCGCGTCAGTTCCAGCGTCCCCGCCAGCAGCCGCGCCTGCCTGCACCGGCAATTGCGCCAGCAACCCGTCAATCGCCGCCTTCAGCTGCGATTCGCTCCGCGCAGAGGTCAGATCAGCAACCGGCTGGCCCTGGAACATGGCATAGACCGTCGGGATCGATCGAACCTGAAACTGCGCGGCGATGAATTGTTCTTCATCAACATTGATCTTGGCCAGCACCACGCCCTTGTCCGCGTATTCGGCGGCAACCTTTTCCAGCACTGGCGTCAGCGCCTTGCACGGCCCGCACCATTCGGCCCAGAAATCGAGGATGACGAGGCTGGTCTGCGACGGATCGACCACGTCCTTGCGGAAGCGATCCACTGCCTTTTGTTCATCGATGCTCAATCCCATGCTGGCCAAGGGTCTGCTCCTGTCTGTGGTTGCGCGGCTTGCGCTGATATAATTCCCATGTGGGACGTTGAGCGCAGAAGTGAAGCGCCCATTTGTGCTGGCGGGTCGAGACCGGGCGATCAAGCCCCAATCGCGCCAATTTTGCGCTTGCAGCCCTTGCAAGGCGCTGCTAGTGGCCCCGCCTCTCCGGCAGAGATCGCGTGTTTCGCGGTTTTTGTCAGCGCCAGTGAGCGGGCGTAGCTCAGGGGTAGAGCACAACCTTGCCAAGGTTGGGGTCGAGGGTTCGAATCCCTTCGCCCGCTCCA
>JANQTR010000037.1 GCA_030731635.1 Erythrobacter sp.
CTCTCCCGAAGTCTTGTGTCGTTCGGGCCGCTCCCGGCAGGCGGAAGCGGCCCGTGAATTTTTGCGGCGCGGATTAAGCGCCCGGCAGGTCGAGAATGCGCTTGGCGATGACGTTGAGCATCACTTCGCTGGTGCCGCCTTCGATTGAGTTCGCCTTGGTACGCAGCCAGCCGCGCGAAGGTTTGCCACCTTCGGTTTCTTCGCTGTCCCATTCAAGGCTGCGTGAACCGCCGACCGCCATCATCAATTCGTGGCGGCGCTTGTTCAATTCGGTCCCGACATATTTCATCATGTTAGGCTGCGCGGGGTGCGCCTTGCCGACCTTGATCTCGTCGAGGAACTTTTCGCCCATCGCGGTGTAAGCCAGCGCATCGACATCGAACATGGCCAGCTCGGCGCGCAGGACAGGATCAACCTCGTCACCGGTGCGGGCCGCAGCGCGCTTCATCGCCGAGCCAATCCCAGCCGTGCGATCCCCACCGCCCGCGCCCGAGATCATCTCGCGTTCGTGACCCAGCAGATACTTGGCCACATCCCAGCCGCGGTTGATCTGGCCGACATAAGCCGGGCAGTCTTCGCCATAAGATTTAGGCACCGCCACATTATCGAAAAAGGTTTCGCAGAACGGCGAATTGCCGCTGATCAACAGGATCGGTTTGGTCGTCACCCCTTCGCTGGCCATATCGTACAGCATGAAGGTGATGCCCTGATACTTGTCAGCCTTATCAGTGCGAACAAGGCAGAAAATCCAGTCTGCGGCATCAGCGTAAGATGTCCAGATCTTCTGACCATTGACGACCCAGTGATCGCCCTGATCTTCGCCATAGGTTTGCAAGGACACAAGGTCGCTGCCCGAACCCGGTTCAGAATAACCCTGACACCAACGGATTTCGCCGCGGGCGATTTCATTCAGGAATTTCAGCTTTTGACCTTCGGTGCCGAAATGCAGCAGTGCCGGGCCAAGCATCCAGATGCCGAAGCTGCTGAGCGGCGGGCGCGCATTGATGTGGGCCATTTCTTCACGCAGCACCTTGGCTTCGGCCGGGCTCAGGCCCGCACCGCCATAGGCTTGCGGCCATGCAGGTACGGTGTAGCCCTTGGCCAGACAGGCTTCAAACCATGCTTTTTGCGCATCATTTTTGAATTTGGCGCGGCGACCGCCCCAATAGACGTCGTCCTCGTCACGCACGGGTTGCCGCATTTCGGCCGGGCAATTCGCCTCAAGCCAGGCACGGGTTTCGCTGCGGAATGTTTCCAGATCGGACATAGGCCGACTCTCCTCTCGATTAAGCTCCCACTTGACGCTTACGTTATCGTCATTTGCACCGGTGCCGCAAGCGTTGATCGACCGGATGCGGATGCCCCGGCAATGCCCCGCAATGCCGTAGCGTCAGCCTTGAGCGATTGACGGCAAGCGCAATCGGTCTAGGTTCGAAACTGAAAACGGGAGAGAGAATTTGCCGGGAATCGCCGGGCCAGTGGCCACAATGGGCTGCCGCGAGTGAGCGGTGGCACGGGCATCATTGCGGGCAAATTGCCGATGCGGTTGAAGCTTGTTCAGGGCTTCGGCGCAGTGGCATTTGGCGTCAAGGACAACGGCTTTTCGTTCTTTCTGCTGATCTTTTACAATCAGGTGCTGGGCATGGATGCAGGGCTTGTCAGCCTCGCATTGTTGGTCGCGCTGCTGGTGGATGCCGTGGTTGACCCGATCCTCGGCAACCTGTCCGATCGCACCTACACGCGCTGGGGCCGCCGCCTGCCGTGGCTCTATGCCGCACCGATCCCGCTCGCCTTTGCCTGGGTGATGATGTGGAGCCCGCCTGCAGGCGAAGCGCCAAGTTTTGGCGGGCTGGTGGCCATCGCCATTGCTGTGCGCGTGTTGCTGTCGGCATGCGAAGTGCCTTCGATCAGCCTCGTCCCGGAACTCACCGCCGATTATGACGAACGCACCACCTTGTTCCGGTACCGCGCGCTGGGTGGATGGATCGGCGGCCTTGGCATGATGGTGCTGGCCTATACCGTGTTCATGCCGGGGCCGGAGGGCCTGCTTCAACGAGACGGTTATTTTGCCTTCAGCGTGTTCGGCGCGGTGTTGATGGCAGTTTCGGTGATCGGCTCGGCGATCGGCCAACACCGGCTGGTGGCCCGCCTGCCGGCGACCAAGCCGGGGCCTTTTACGATCAAGGGCGCCTTTGCCGAAATTCGCGAGGCCTTTTCCGAGCGCGCGTTCCTGATTTTCGCGGCCGGGGGTCTTGCCGCTTATGTTCACCAGGGGCTGAACTTCTCGATCACCAATTACATCAATCTGTTCGTCTTACAGCTCACCCGCGGCCAGCTGATGTTCTTTCCGCTGGTGCTGCTGGGCGCGGTGGTGCTGATGTTCGTGCTGATCGGGCCGCTGCACCAACGCTTTGGCAAGGCGAAGACCGCAGGGCTTGGCATGATTGTCGGCACAGTGCTGGGGATCGTGCCTTATGCCCTGCTGCTGCTAGGCGTGTGGCCCATGCCCGGCAGCACTGTGTCGGCGGCGCTGTTCTTCGGCTTTGCCATGAATGCGACAGCGCTCGGGATCATTTCGCTGGTCTCCGCCACCTCGATGATCGCCGAGATTGTCGAGGCCTTTGAAGAGCGCACCGGCAGACGTGCGGAAGGATCATTCTATTCGGGGAACTGGCTGGTGCAGAAATGCGCGACCGGCGCAGGCATCTTCCTTTCCGGCCAGATCATCGCCTTCTCGCAGCTTGCCCCCGATGCCGTGCCCGGTAGCGTGCCGCAAGGCGTGCTCACCACCATGCTGCTGTCCTATGGCAGCGCGATGCTGGTGCTTGCGGTTATTTCAGCATGGTGGCTGGCGCGCTTTCCGATTACCCGCCAAGAGCACGAGGCGCGCGTCAACCGGCTTGCCGAGCGGCGGGCGCGGACCGTCCGCAATGCCGTAACGGAAGTTCCGGATGCGCCATTTCTGGCCGCAGACGGCGTGCCCGCGCCCCATAAATGAGAGCTTGGCGCAGCCTCAAGGCTCTGCCACGGTCGCCCGCAGATTCGCCAAAGACTTGGTTGCAATTAAAGACGAGAGAGGAACACCCCCATGGATTTCGAACCCACCGAACGCCAGCTCTATTGGTCCGGCCGTGTGCGCGATTTCATCGAAGCGCATGTGCGCCCCAACATGGCGGTCTATGACCAACAAGAGCACGAAGGCGAACGCTGGAAGGTGCTTCCCATCGTCGAGGAAACCAAGGCCAAGGCCAAAGCAGCCGGCATCTGGAACCTGTTCATGCCCCCGCGCAATGACAGCCACCACCATGTCGATGATACCTTCGAATTCGAAGGGCCGGGCCTCACCAACCTCGAATACGCGATGTGCGCAGAAGAAATGGGCCGCATCGGCTGGGCCAGCGAAGTGTTCAACTGCTCAGCGCCTGATACCGGCAACATGGAAGTGTTCTTCCGTTATGGCACCCGCGAACAAAAGGAAGCGTGGTTGCGTCCGCTGATGAACGGCGAAATCCGGTCAGCCTTCCTGATGACCGAGCCGAACACCGCCTCGTCGGACGCCACCAACATCGAAACCCGGATTGAACGGGACGGCGATCACTATGTCATCAATGGCCGCAAGTGGTGGTCATCGGGCCTCGGCGACCCGCGCTGCAAGATCGCGATTGTGATGGGCAAGACCGATCCCGGCGCACAGCGCCACGCGCAGCAATCGCAGATCCTGATGCCGATCGACACGCCCGGCGTGAACATCCTGAGGCACCTGCCGGTGTTCGGTTATGACGATGCCCCGCACGGCCATATGGAAGTTGAAATGGTCAACGTGCGGGTGCCCGCAGAAAACATTCTGCTCGGCGAAGGGCGCGGGTTCGAGATCGCCCAAGGCCGCCTCGGGCCGGGCCGTATCCACCACTGCATGCGCACTATTGGCGCGGCGGAAGAGGCGCTGGAAAAGATGTGCCGCCGCCTGCAGGAACGCGAAGCCTTCGGCAAGCCGGTGTACAAGCATTCGGTCTGGGAAGAACGCGTTGCACGTGCCCGGATCGATATCGACATGACCCGTCTGCTCTGCCTCAAGGCGGCTGACATGATGGACAAGGTCGGCAACAAGGCGGCCAAGCAGGAAATCGCGATGATCAAGGTGCAGGCCCCCAACATGGCGCTGCGGATCATTGACGATGCGATCCAGGCGCATGGCGGCGGCGGCGTGTCGGACGATTACGGCCTTGCCAAGAGCTACGCCAACCAGCGCACCCTGCGTCTGGCTGACGGCCCGGACGAAGTCCACGCGCGTTCGATTGCGCACATGGAGTTCGCCAAGCATGCCCCGCGCCCCGGCCCGACCGCCAACGCGCTGCGCGGCGATCATGGGCGCGCGGTCAAAGACGAAAAGAGCTTCAGCTCGGGTGACATGGGCGTGGCCCGCTGATGCGACTTTAGTTGATAAAACACACCTTGAGGGCGGCTTTGAACAAAAGCCGCCCTCAATCCCTACAAGCGGCCATTCTGTAGGAACCGCGTTAGGGGCAATCCAACACTCGGGAAGAGGAACCCCCATGGCCAAGGCCGCCATTCTTGAAGCACCCGGCGAAGGGCTCAAAATCGCCGAAGTCACCTATGCCGACCCCGGCCCGCATGAAGTGCTGATCGACACCAAGGCCTGCGGGCTGTGCCATTCGGACCTGCACTTTATCGACGGCCACTATCCGCACGCCCTCCCCGCCATTCCGGGGCACGAGGCAGCAGGCATCGTCCGCGCGGTGGGCAGCGAAGTGAAGACCGTGAAGCCGGGCGATCATGTCGTCTCCTGCCTGTCCGCCTTCTGCGGCCATTGCGAATTCTGCGTCACCGGCCGCATGGCGCTATGCCTTGGCGGCGACACCCGCCGCACCAAGGGCGAAGCGCCGCGCATCGCCTTTGCCGATGGCTCGCCCGTCGCCCAGATGCTCAACCTTTCGGCCCTGTCCGAACAGATGCTGATCCACGAACACGCCTGCGTCGCTATCGACAAGGACATGCCGTTTGACCGTGCCGCCCTGCTCGGCTGCGCGGTGACGACCGGCGCGGGGACGATCTTCAACGCCTGCAAGGTCACGCCGGGTGAAACCGTGCTGGTGGTCGGCTGCGGCGGGGTGGGTCTTGCCGCGATCAATGCTGCCAAAATCGCCGGCGCCGGCAAAATCATCGCCGCCGATCCGCTGCCCGAAAAGCGCGAATTAGCCAAGGTGCTGGGCGCGACCCACACCGTCGATGCGCTGGCCGAAGACGCCGCCAAGCAGATCATCGCGATCTCGGGCGGCGGGGTTGATTGGGGGATTGAAGCGGTGGGGCGTCAGGCTTCCGCCGATCTCGCGGTCGCATCACTGAAGCGCGGCGGCACTGCCGTGATCCTCGGCATGATGCCTTTGGATTGCAAGGTCGGGCTTGGCGCTATGGACCTGCTCAGCGGCAAGAAACTGATGGGCGCAATCATGGGGATGAATCACTTCCCGGTCGATCTGCCGCGCCTTGTCGATTTCTACCTGCGCGGGCTGCTCGATCTCGACACGATCATCGCCGAGCGTATTTCGCTGGAGCAGGTCAATGAAGGCTTCAACACAATGCGCGCCGGCCATTCGGCGCGTACCGTGGTGGTGTTCGACTGATGCCCGAGACAAACAATATCGATTACGACAAGGAAATGGTCGGCACGGTCGCCGTGACCGAGAAGGACCAGCTTGATCTGGCGGCGCTGACCGCGTGGTTCGAAGCCCATGTCGAAGGCTTTGCTGGCCCGATCAGCTACACCAAGTTCAAGGGCGGGCAATCAAACCCGACCTATCGGATCGATACGCCGGGGACGAGTTACGTGCTGCGCCGCCAGCCGTTCGGCAAGCTGTTGCCATCGGCCCATGCGGTTGACCGCGAATATACCGCCATGACCGGGCTGTACCCCACGGGTTTCCCGGTGCCGCGCACCTATGGCCTGTGCGAGGATCCGGGGGTCATCGGGTCGAAATTCTTCGTGATGAGCATGGCCGACGGGCGTTCACTGTGGAACGGCGCGCTGCCGGGGATGGAGCCTGCCGAACGGCGCGAACTCTATAACGCGCTGATCGACACCATAGCTGACCTGCATCTCAATCAACCTGATCGCATCGGCCTTGGCGACTATGGCAAGCCAACCGATTACTGCGCGCGCCAGATCGCCCGCTGGACCAAGCAATACAAGCTGTCCGAAACCGAACTGATGCCGGAAATGGAGCGGCTGATCGAATGGCTGCCGCAAACCATCCCGCCGCAGCACGGGTCCAGCGTGGTGCATGGCGATTACCGGCTCGACAATGTGATCTTTCACAAGACCGAGCCGCGCATCATCGCTGTGCTCGATTGGGAGCTGTCGACGCTGGGCGATCCGATTGCCGATTTCAGCTACCTGATGCTCAACTGGCATAACCCCGCCGATGGGCGTGCCGGGTTGGTGGGGCTGGATCTGGATGCCTTGGGCATCCCGTCACAGGACGAAGCGGTTGAACGCTATGTCGCGCGCACTGGCTTTCCTGTGCCGCCGATGGATTGGTATTTCGCCTATAACCTGTTCCGGCTCGCCGGGATCATGCAGGGTATCAAGAAGCGCGTGATCGATGGCACCGCCTCATCCGCCCATGCGCAGGCGATGAGCGACCGGGTCCGCCCGCTGGCCGAACGGGCCTATGAATTCGCGCTCGCTGCGGGGATGAATCCGTAAGTTTGTGGCAGGCCTGTTCGGGCCTGCCTCCGCGCCTCCGTCTCGCGCTGCGGGTGGCCGGTTGTTCTTGAGAGCCTGCGGGTTGATTCGTTACGCTTGCCGCCCATCGCAAGCACCGCTAGGCGCGCTTCGGATATTTGACCGACGGAGAACCCCATGAGTGATGCCCTGATCGCCGCCATCGAAGACGCGTGGGAAATCCGCGCCGACATCACTCCCGGTCACGAAGTGCGCAACGCGGTCAGCGATGCACTCGCGCTGCTCGACAGCGGCGAAGCCCGCGTGGCCGAGCCGGATGGCACCGATCCGCTTGGGGG
>JANQTR010000038.1 GCA_030731635.1 Erythrobacter sp.
CTCGCCCCGCTGGTGACGCTGGCGGCACTGTGGATCGCGCGCGTGCACCCGGTCACCGCGGCCGCCGGCAGCGCACGGGTGCCGTTGCTGCCAGGCTTTATCCTCGCCTTCCTCGCGCTGGTCGGCGCCAATTCGCTGATCACCTTGCCCCCCGCCGTTGCGGCCAATGCGCTGATCGCATCCAAGACCCTGCTGTTGTTGGCGGTGACAGCGACCGCGATGCGCACGCGCACCGACCTGCTGTTGCAGCTGGGCTGGCGCGCGGTGATGCCGGTGCTGGCGGCAACCATCGCTTCGCTGGGCACGGCGCTGGCCTTTGCGCGGTGGGCGCTATGACGACCGGCGAAAGCATGACGGCGCCGATGTATGACCTTGCGGTGATCGGCGGCGGCATCAACGGCGCGGGCATTGCGCGCGATGCCGCGGGCCGCGGGGCGCGGGTGCTGCTGCTGGAACGCGGCGATCTGGCTGAGGGCACTTCGTCCAACTCGACCAAGCTGATCCACGGCGGGCTGCGCTATCTGGAACACTATGAATTCGCTCTGGTGCGCGAGGCGTTGAGCGAGCGCGAGGTGCTGTGGGGCATTGCGCCGCACATCATCTGGCCGCTGCGGTTTATCCTGCCGCATCGCCCGGGGCTGCGGCCGCGCTGGCTGCTGCGGTTGGGGTTGTTCCTGTATGACCACATTGGCGGGCGCAAATACCTGCCCGCTGCAACCAGCGTGACTTTGGCAAAGCACACGGCGGGCGCACCGCTCAAGCCCGAATATACCCATGCCTTTGCCTATTCGGATTGCTGGGTCGATGATGCGCGGCTGGTGGTGCTGAACGCGCGCGATGCCGCGGACCGCGGCGCTGAGATCCGCACGCGTTGCGAGGTGACGGGCCTTGGCCGCGAAGGCGATCATTGGCAGATCGAAGCGGGTGGGGAGGCGTTCCGCGCCCGCACCATTGTCAACGCCGCAGGTCCGCGGGTGCTCGACCTGCTCGGCCGTGCGGGCGAGCCGACCACCCAGAAGATGCGGTTGGTGCGCGGATCCCACATCGTGTTGCGGAAGGTTTTCGCACATGATGACGCCTATTTCTTCCAGCTCCCTGACGGGCGGATATTCTTCGCCATTCCCTACGAGCAGGATTTCACCCTGATCGGCACCACCGATGTCGATCATACCGGCGGGCTGGCTGACGTGCGCGCGAGTGACGAGGAAATCGCTTACCTGTGCGAAGGCGCGAGCGAGTATTTCGCCGAACCCATCACGCCTGCTGATGTGGTTTGGACCTATTCGGGGGTTCGCCCGCTGATAGATGATGGTTCGGGCAAGCCTGAAGCTGCGACGCGCGGTTACAGCTTTGAACTCGATGGCGGGCACGGCGCGGCGCCGATGTTGTCGGTATTCGGCGGCAAGATCACCACCTATCGCCAGCTGGCATCAGCAGCGCTGAAACAACTGGCGCCATTCTGCCCGCCTCTCACCGCCAGCGACTGGACTGGCACAGCTTCGCTGCCCGGCGGCGATTTCGCCCGCGGTGCAGCCCCGGCCAAGGCGCGCGAACTGGCGTTGCTCTACCCATTTCTGGGCGCCGCGCAGGCGGCCCGGCTGATCCGTCTGTATGGCACTCGTGCGGCGGGATTTCTGGGCAACGCCGCCGCGCCCGATGATCTTGGTGAGGCTTTTGGCCACGGCCTTACGGCTGCCGAGGTTGATTACCTGACCACCCACGAATGGGCGCGCACGGCCGCAGACGTGCTGTGGCGGCGCACCAAACTTGGCCTGCATTTCACGCCTGCGCAAACCGCGCGACTTGACGCCTATCTTTTGCAAAGGACGACCCCCTGATGACCAGTATCGTGGCCCTTGGCGGCACGGTTAACCCCGGCAGTTCGACCGAACAGGCGCTGCGGCTCGCCGCCGGCATCGCTGCAGGGGAGGGAGCGACGGTGACGGTGTTCGGCGGCGAATACCTGACCGCGTTGCCGCATTATCTTGGCCCGCAACACGACGCCTCGTTCGGGGCCGAGATGGTTGATGCGGTGCGCCGCGCCGATGGCTTGTTGATCGCCGCCCCCGGCTATCACGGCACGATTTCCGGCGTGGTCAAGAATGCGCTCGACTACCTTGAGGATCTGGCGCGCGATGATCGCCCGTACCTTGATGGCCGCGCGGTCGGGCTGATTGCGACTGCGTTCGGCGATCAGGCGTCGATGAGCACGCTGCTGACGATGCGCGCGATCACCCACGCCCTGCGCGGCTGGCCGACCCCGATGGGCGCGACGATCCGCACCTATCGCGGGCTGTTTTCACCCGATGGCGAATGCCTGGATGAACGCGCGCGGGGGCAGTTGGAACTGGTTGGCAAGCAGGTGGTGCTGGGTGCGCGCAGCTTTGCCGCGGGAAGGGATCTGGCGTGAACAGCGCTACCGCTTTCGATCAGGCTCTGGCCGATATTGCCGCTGGTCGGATCGTGGTGCTGACGGGCGACCGGTTGCGCGGCGGGGACATTGACCTGATGATCGCGGCGCGGGCTGCCACCCCCGAAGCGATCAACTTCATGGCCACCCATGGCCGCGGGCTGATCTGTCTGGCAGTCACGCCCGAACGCGCCGCGGCGCTGGGCCTGACCCTCATCAATCCGGGCACACACCGCCAGACGGGGCGGCCGTTCGCGCGGTCGATCGAGGCGGCGAGCGGGGTGTCGACCGGTATCTCGGCAGCCGACCGCGCGCGCACGGTGCAAGTCGCCATTGCCGATGGAGCGAGCGCCGACGACATCCATTCGCCCGGCCATGTGTTCCCGCTGATCGCGCAAGCAGGCGGCGTGCTGGCGCGGGCATCGGCGGTGGAGGCTTCGATTGATCTGGCGCGCATGGCCGGTGCGGGCGATGCGGCTGTGATCTGTTCGATCATGCGCGATGATGGCGAAATGGCGCGGATTGATGATATTGGTGACCTGTTGCAGGGCCATGGCATCGCTGTGGCGGAAATTGGTGAGTTGATCGCACGGCGCGAAGCGGAAAGGGCCTGAGCATGATCGATCCAGACGGTGACAAGCGCAAGTTGACCCGCCGCGCTGTGATGGTTGGCGCTGGCGGCGCCGCGCTGGCCGGGCCAGTGTTGGCGCAGGGATTGATCCCGTCAGGCATGATCGACCTCGGCCTGCCGGGCGGGCCTAGCCTGCGCCCGCTCACCCCGCTTTTTCCCGGCAAGGGCGAAATGATCGTGCAGCGCATCCGCCCACCAGTGCTCGAAACCCCGATGACGGTGTTCGATCAGGGCACAATCACGCCGAATGATCGCTTCTTCGTGCGCTGGAACTGGGAGATGCCCACTTCGGTCAACGCCGCTGCGCACCGGGTGGCGGTGGGCGGTGCGGTCAAGGCCCCGGCTTCGTTGACGCTCGATGAGATTGCCAGCGCGGGTGAGCATGTCGAGGTCGTCGCCATCAACCAATGCGCGGGCAACGGGCGCGGGCTGTCGCAACCGCGCGTAACCGGAGGCCAATGGGGCAACGGCGCAATGGGCTGCGCGCGCTGGACGGGCGTGCGGTTGAAGGACGTGCTCGCCAAGGCAGGCGTGGTCTCTGGGGCAACGCGCGTGCGCTTTGCCGGGCTTGACGTGCCGCTGACCGATGGCGCGCCGCAGTTCATCAAGTCGATCCCGATCGATATCGCGATGCGCGATGATGTGCTGGTGGCGTGGGGCATGAACGGTGAGCCGCTGCCGCTGCTGCATGGCTATCCCTTGCGGATCGTGGTGCCGGGGTGGTTTTCGACCTATTGGGTCAAGATGCTCGCCACCATCGAGGTGCTGACCGGAGAGGATGACAGCCACTACGTCGCGAAAACCTACCGCGTACCGACCCAGCCGGTGTCGCCGGGGGACAAGGATTTTGCCACGGTCCCAATCACCGCGATGCCGCCGCGGTCCTTCATCACCAGCCATGCCGATGGCGATACGGCCGCACTTGGCCAGCCGCTCACCTTGCGCGGGATCGCGATGGGCGGCGATGCCGCGCTCAGCAAGGTTGATCTGGTCGGGAGCGGGCTGGAATTGCCCTGCGAACTTGGCCCGGATGAGGGCCCATTTGCCTTTCGCCGGTGGACAGTCACGATCCCTGATGTGAGCGCCGACCTGACCGGAATCGGCGTGCGCGCCGCCAATGTGAACGGCGCGGTGCAGCCCGGGACGCTGGGCTGGAACCCCAGCGGCTATGCCCGCAATGTCATCGAACGTATCACCTTGAGGGCGCAATGAGACATGCTGTGATCCTCCCAATCGCCGCCGCGCTGCTGCTCGCCGCGTGCGACCGTGCGCCCACCGTTGTGTTTGCCGATGCCGCGATCACTCTGCCCGACGATCCGGCTGACCTTCCCGACCTGCCGGGACGCGATGCCGTGATCGCCAATTGCACCGCATGCCATTCGCCATCGACGATGCTGCAACAACCCCGCATTCCGCGCGAAAAATGGCAGTCGCAGGTAACCAAGATGATCGAAACCTACAAGGCACCGGTCGATGAACAGGCGATCCCGGCCATCGTCGATTATCTGGTGGCGGTGCAGACGGCGCAGGCCGAAACCGATGGTGGCATAGCCCCTTCGCCGTGACACCGCGCGCTGATGCAGAGAAGCAGGCTGGCGGATGAGGCCTAACCTTATCCGACGGCGCGGTCGGCCTTGTCCTGGGCGTTGGTACCCTTGATCATGTTCCGCATCGCGTCCCATTCGGCATCGCCCAGCGCGTGGAGCATCGGGTAGAAGGTGCCGCCGTTGGCCTGATAGCCCGCACCGTCGATGGCAATGGTCTGGCCGTTCACATATTCCGCGCCCGGCCCCATCAGGAACACGGCGAGGTTTGCCAGTTCGTGCATCTCGCCCGCGCGGCCCATCGGGTTCATGTCGTTCTTGGAATTGCCGCCCTGCCCGCCGGGGCTGAGCCGCGCACTCATCCCCTTGGTCGGGAAAAGGCCAGGCGCAATCGCGTTGAACCGCAATCCGTAGCGGCCCCATTCAGTCGCCAGGCTCTGGGTCATCGCATTAATCGCGGTCTTGGACATGGCGGATGGCACCACAAAGGCGCTGCCCGACCATACCCAGGTGGTGAGGATGGAGAGGAAGCTCGCCTTCTTCTTCTCGGCAATCAACCGCTTGCCGATGTCGAGCGTGACGTAGAACGTGCCGCGCATAACGATATCGGCAATCGCGTTGAACCCATTGACCGACAGATCTTCGGTGCGACTGATGAAATTGCCCGCGGCGTTATTGACCACCCCGGTCAGCGCGCCGCCATCGGCCCAGATTGCGTCAACCATCGTGTGGATCGCGTCCGCATCGCGGATGTCGCAGGCGTGGGCCACCACCTTGCCGCCATGCAGTCCCATCAATTCTGCAGCCGTCTCGTCCAGCTTGTTCTGCCGCCGCCCGCAGATGTAGACGGTCGCGCCCAGTTTCAGAAAGCCTTCTGCCATTTCGCGTCCCAGGCCCGTGCCGCCGCCGGTGACAAGAATGCGCCCACCCGTCATCAGGCCTTCGCGGAACATCAGCTTCGAAACGTCCATTGATATGCTTTCCTGTGAGAGGCTTAGAGGCCCAGAACGGTCTTGGCGATGATGTTCTTCTGCACCTCGTCCGACCCGCCGAAGATCGTCGAGGCGCGGTTGTTGAGGTAGCGGCCCATTGCGGTCTGGGCATATTCGCTGCCGACCGGTTCGGGTGCTTCATTGCCGTAAAGCGGGCGTTCCAGCGGCAGTTGCAGCGCGTCGGGGCCAAGCAGTTCGAGCCGGAGCACATCGACCTGCTGGCCGATATTCGACCCCAGTAGCTTGACCAGCGAGGTCTGCGGTCCCGGCGCCCGGCCTTTGGCAAGCTCGGCAAGGATGCGCAGTTCGGTGACTTCGAGCGCTTCCGCCTCCAATCGCACCCGCGCCAGCCGGTCACGGAAGCGCGGGTCATGCGCCAGCGCACCATTGACACCCGATGGCTGGGTTTGCGCGATCTGTTCAAGCCGGTCGATCGACTGGAGCAGGCGCGGGGCATAGCATGATCCGCCGCGCTCGTTTTCCAGCAGGAATTTGGCGATGCTCCAGCCTTGGCCTTCGTCGCCGATGCGGTTTTCAGCCGGGGTGCGCGCATCGGTGAAAAACACCGCGTTGACTTCGTGATCGCCTGACATTGAATGGATCGGAGTGACCGACACCCCCGGCTGATCCATCGGAACGAGCAAAAAGCTGATTCCGGCCTGTTTCTTCACCGTGGCATCGGTGCGCACCAGCGCGAAAATCCAGTCGGCGTGATGCGCGTGGGTGGTCCAGATCTTCGATCCGTTGATAACGTATTCGTCGCCATCTAACCGCGCGGCGGTCTTGAGGCTGGCGAGGTCGGAACCGCTGCCGGGCTCGGAATAGCCTTGGCACCAGTAATCATCGCCCGAAAGGATACCGGGCAGGAACCGCGCCTTTTGTTCAGGCGTGCCGAAAGCGCAGATCACCGGGCCGACGAGCCGCAGGCCAAGGATCGCGAGCGGTGGCGCGCCGGCCAGCGCGCACTCCTTTTCAAAGATGAATTTCTGCGTCGATGTCCAGCCGGTGCCGCCGTCTTCCTTGGGCCAATGCGGCGCGACCCAGCCCTGGCGAAAGAGGATGCGGTGCCATTCCATTCCGATATCAGGCTCGACAAACACCCCCGGCGTCCGCCGCGCGCCATCACGCAGCCGGTCAGGCAAGTTGTCTTTCAGGAAGCTGCGCACGTCTTCGCGGAAGGCGATGTCTTCAGCCGAAAAATCCATGTCCATGTCAGTCGAATCCCACTCGTCGCATACCCAAACGCCGGTTCAAGCGCCTTCTCTCATGGCCCAGCGGATCGTGCGCCGCAGCAGGTCATAGTAGACATCGTAATTCCACGCGCACATTTCTTTGTGCGGGTAGAAATCGGCCATGCCGGGCAGATCATAGTGACCGCGGCAATGGC
>JANQTR010000039.1:0-1284 GCA_030731635.1 Erythrobacter sp.
CCGCTTGCCAAGTGCGCCAGCCGGTCATGCTCCTCGGGGGTGAGAGCTGATCGGCGCAGGCAGCCACCGGTCCGGGACCAAGCCCCACGGCGATTTTGGTCCCGGGCCGGTTTTGCCTATGCTAGGCCCGCAGCCCACACGCAGCGGGGAACCATGGCCAAAGTCGATACCTATCTGAAAGCGCTCGAAGCGTTGTTGCCCGATCCGCTCGGCGCGATGCTGGCGCCGCATGTGCGCATCGTCACGTTGCGGGCGGGGCAGATCGTGATTGGCCAGCAGGATCGCTCCACCGATGCCTTTGTCGTGATCGAGGGCGCGGTGCGGGTTGAACTGCACTCGCTGGCGGGGCGCGATGTGTTTCTGGCCGATGTGGCGCGCGGCGGATTGTTCGGGGAATTTGCGGCGCTGGATGGTCAGCCGCGATCGGCCAGTGTCACCGCGGTCAGCAAGAGCGTGCTGGCGTGTATTCCGGGCGCGGCGTTTCGTGAGGTGGTGTTTTCCAACCCCGCGACCGCCGAATGGATGGCGCGCTGGCTGGTTGGTCATGTGCGGTTGCTGACCGAGCGGGTGTTCGAATTGAAGGCGCTGGCGGTGCGCAGCCGCTTGCATTGCGAATTGCTGCGGATGTGCCTTGATGCCGGGGTGGCAGATAACCGCGCCGAAATCGCGCCCGCGCCGACCCATGCGGAACTGGCCAACCGGATCGGTTCGCACCGCGAGGCGGTGACGCGTGAGCTGCAATATCTCCAGGCAGAAGGGATCGTCGCGCGCGAAGGCCGCAGCTTTGTGGTGGAGGACATGGCCAAGCTGGCAGAAATCGTGCGCGCGGCGGCGGGGGATGTGGATCTGTTGCAGCGCGCATTGGATGCGCAGGCAGGCTGATCGGCAACGGGCCTGTTGGCACAAACCGCTTTCCTAGGGGCAGGGCGGGGAATAGGCTTGGCGCGGATAAGCAGGGGATGATGGGATGCGTGGAATGCAAGCAGGGGCGACATGGGGGGCGATATTGATTGCGGCACCGCTGCTGGGGGCGTGCGGCCCGCAATCGCCCGAAGCGGCGCGGGCGGCGGAGATTGCCAAGTGTGAGATCCGGTTCGAACGGGTCGCGCCTGATCCGAGCAAGGCCACGGCATGGTGCACCTGCCTCACTGACAGGCTGGCTGAAGAGGGGCTCGAACTCACCGATATGCTCGGCGATGAACGGGCAAAGGTCGAAGCCATCACGCGCAGCTGCGCGCGCCGTGCTGGGGTGGCGATGCCGCAATAAGGCCGGGGCGGGGTGAT
>JANQTR010000039.1:1328-6848 GCA_030731635.1 Erythrobacter sp.
GCCCCGTGAAACATTCAAAAATGTGTGAAACCAAAGGTTTGGGCGTGAAACACTGCGCGCCAGACCCGGTTTAGACCCCTTCCAGGTCGCTCCAGACCCCCTCCAGGTCGTTACAGACCCCGGATAGGTGGCGGCAGGACCGGCCCAGCCTCAGCTTTCGATCAGCGCCAGTTCAACCGTGGCATGGCCGCGGGCAATCAGGCCGAGCTGTTCGGCAGCCGCGCGGCTGACGTCGATCATCCGGCCTTTGGTGAACGGCCCGCGATCATTCACCCGCACCACAACGCTCGCCCCATTGGCCGGGTTGGTGACCCGCACCAACGTGCCGAAGGGGAGGGTGCGGTGCGCGGCGGTCATGTCGCCGTTGTCGAAGGTTTCTCCGCTGGCCGTGCGGCGGCCATGGAACTTGGCGGCGTAATATGACGCGCTGCCTTGGCCCAGCACGGTTTCCTGCGGGGCGGAAACGGCTGTTTCGGCGGGGAATTCTGTTGTGATCTCGGCGGTATCAGCTGTGGCGGGCAGCGGGAGAAGCGCGCTCATCGCAGTGCTGGTGGCAGGCTCAATCGGCGCGGAGCCGTGGTCTGGCGCAGCCGCGGACGACGCCGTCAGCGGGGCAAGGCCAAGCAGTCCGGCAAGCAACGCCCACTGAGCTGTCCGTGCGCTACGGCGGCGGGCTGCATGGCCGGTTGTGTGAATTGCTGTCGACATGACCGGGGCGGATAGGGGGTGGCGGTGACCCAAGGCAAACCCGAGTCCCGTTTCACCGCCGCGCGCCGTCCGCTGCGGCATGAACTGCGCCGAATTTACGACGAGGCGTTGGCGCAAGCGGCGCTGCGATCAGGGGTGTTGCGGATTTCGCTGGCTGCGACTCGGGCGGGGAGCGGTGCAGGAAGGCACAGGGCACGGGGGCCGGGAATGCAAATGGGGCCGGCATTTCTGCCGACCCCACTCTCACCAGCGCGTGGATACTCTGTACCTTGCGAGACTTCTGGCGGACCTTCCGCCTCGCTGGTCGCAGCGCATACTTGGCGCCCGATGTCTGGCTCTGTTCGCCCAATCTTGCGATTGGTGTCTTGCGACTGGCGCATCAGAGTTTCGTCACCGGCGCTCGCACCGGCATCCGGCTTTCGCTCCTGCCCTGCTGCGTTCCGCTTTCGCCCGAAGGCTTGGCTTTCCGCTGCCATGCGCAGTTGCCTGGCCGAGACCATGGTCCTTTGCCGTTCCGGTGTCGCGCGGATGCAGGCTTGCGCCGATCCATCGCTCTGCCTTTCCGGCCAGATGCCTTGGCCTGTCCGGTGAAACCGCGTCGCGCTCGTCTCAAACGATCCGTCTTGCATTTGGCCGAAGCTTCATCCAAGCCGTCTCTCGATGAACGCGGGGACATGTTCCGCCGCCATCCTGGGGAAATAAACAACCAGAACTTCAAGGTCTTGCGACCGCTTGTTCCTGTTGATTTGTGTCCCGAAGACAAGTTGAAGGTGCGCCTCAAACGGCGATCTGGCAACATGCTGAGACCTGAGTTTTCCACTTTCCGCCCGATAGCCTGTGGACACGGGTGGATAAGTCAACAGCTTGTCGCATTTGCCATGCGCGGCGTGAGGGCACCGGCATCAAACCGCCGGATAGCGGGCTTTTGCGAGGGAAGGCTGGCCTGCGACTCGGTTCAGGAGTCGCGATTGCGCCGGGCGAGCAACCGCAACCGCAGCCCGTTCAGCTTGATGAAGCCTTCGGCGTCCTTCTGATCATAGGCGCCTGCGTCATCCTCAAAGGTCACATGCGCTTCGGAATAGAGCGAGTAGGGCGATTTGCGGCCGACGACGCTCGCCAGCCCTTTGTAGAGCTTCAGCCGCACGGTGCCGGTCACTTTGTCCTGACTATGATCAATCGCGGCCTGCAACATTTCGCGTTCGGGCGAGAACCAGAAACCATTATAGATCAGTTCGGCATAGCGCGGCATCAGCTCATCCTTGAGATGCGCGGCACCGCGATCCAGCGTAATCTGTTCAATCCCGCGATGCGCGCGGGCGTAGATTTCCCCACCAGGCGTTTCGTACATCCCGCGCGATTTCATCCCGACAAAGCGGTTTTCGACCAGATCGAGCCGCCCGATCCCGTGTTTGCGGCCCAGTTCGTTCAGCGCGGTCAGCAGCGTGGCGGGGCTCATCGCCGCACCGTTCAGCGCGACGCCATCACCGCGCTCGAAATCCACCGTGATATATTCGGGCGTATCGGGTGCGTCTTCGGGATTGACGGTGCGCGAATAGACGTAGTCGGGCGTTTCCTGCCACGGGTCTTCGAGCACCTTGCCTTCGGACGAGGTGTGCAGCAGGTTTGCATCGGTTGAAAACGGGCTGTCGCCGCGCTTGTCTTTCGGCACGGCAATCTGGTGCTTTTCCGCCCATGCGATCAACGCGGTGCGGCTGGTCAGATCCCATTCGCGCCACGGAGCGATCACCTTTATGTCCGGGTCGAGCGCATAGGCGCTGAGTTCGAACCGCACTTGATCATTGCCCTTGCCGGTTGCGCCGTGGGCGATGAAATCGGCGCCTGTTTCATGCGCAATTTCCACCAAGCGCTTGGAAATCAAGGGGCGGGCAATCGACGTGCCGAGCAGGTAGTCGCCTTCATAGCGGGCATTGGCGCGCATCATCGGGAACACGAAATCGCGCACGAATTCTTCGCGCAGGTCTTCGATGAAGATGTGATTGTCAGGAATGCCCATGGCACGGGCCTTGGCGCGGGCGGGTTCAATCTCCTCGCCCTGGCCAAGATCGGCGGTAAAGGTGACGACTTCCAGCCCGCGTTCAACGCTCAACCACTTGGCGATCACGCTGGTATCAAGCCCGCCGGAATAGGCGAGGACGACGCGCTTGATATCGGACATGGGAAATTTCCTTGCTGTAAGAACGCCGCGCGCGTTAGCAGGCGTGCGGGCGGGCATCAATGATTTCGTCAGATTCGTGTGCTAAGCGCTTGCCGTGATTGAATAATCATAATTTTGAGGGGCATGGACTTGCAGATGTGGACCAAGGCGCGCGAATTGGCGCTGCTAACCCCCGATGATCGCAACCGCTGGGTCGATTTTTTGCGTGCCGTGTCGATCCTTGCGGTGGTGCTGGGCCACTGGCTGATGGCGGGCCTGTATGTTGACGCGGGCGGTGAACTGCGGCGCGGCGATTTGCTGTCGGCGGCGGATTGGACGCATTGGCTTACCTGGGGTTTTCAGGTGATGCCGGTGTTCTTTCTGGTGGGCGGCTATTCCAATTCGGTGAGCTGGCAAATCATCACGCGCAAGGCCGCGCCCGGGCAGGTCGGCGTCTACCGCGATTGGTTGGCGAACCGGGTGCAGCGCCTGATCACGCCGACATTCCCGGTGCTGTTGTTGTGGGCGGCGCTGGCCGTTGTGCTGACCCAGGTTGGCCTGCCGCGCGAACAGATCCGCATGGCGACCGAGGCAGCCTTGATCCCCGTGTGGTTTCTGGCGGTCTATCTGTTGGTGACGGCCTGCACCCCGCTGGCCTACCGGGCGTGGGAGCGGTTTGGATGGTTGAGTTTCGCGGTGTTTATTCCAGCGGCAATGCTGACCGACTGGCTGACCTTCACGATGAAGGTGCCGTACGTCAATTTCACCAATTTCCTGTGGGTGTTTCTGGCGGTGCATCAGCTGGGCTTCGCGTGGCGAGCCGGGCGGTTTGACAACCGCTTGTTTGCGCTGGCGTGGTTTGCGGTGGGGCTGGCGGTACTGATCCGGATCACGGTCTTTGGCTTTTATCCGGTTTCGATGGTGTCTGCGCCCGGCGGCTTTTCCAATTCGCTGCCGCCAACGCTGGCGCTGTTTGCGTTGGGGATGGTGCAGGTCGGGCTGGTGCTGGCGCTGGAGCCGCTGGGGCGCAAGATGCTCGATTCCGTGCGCATCTGGACGGCCACCGTGCTGATGAACGGGATGATCATGACGATCTATCTTTGGCATCTGACCGCGTTTGTGCTGGTGATGACAGCCGCATGGCTAGCGTTTGGCGGGGTGGGTCTGGATTCGGTTCCCGGAACCGGCGCGTGGTGGGCGTCGCGGCCCTTGTGGTTGGGCATCTACGTCATGGCGCTGTTGCCGCTGATTGCGATTTTTGCGCGGCATGAACGCAGCTTTGGCCCGATCCGGGGCGGGCGCACCGTGCCGCGGCTGCGCGCGGTGCTGGGCGTGGTGGCGATCTGCGCGGGGCTGGGGGCGACGGCGGGTTTGACCATTGCCAGCCCCGACAGCGTTTCAGGCATCCGTTGGTGGGTGGTGGCGCTGCCGCTGGTGGGGGCGGCGCTGATGGGCTTTGGCCCGGTCTACCGCCCGCGCAATCGCAATCCGGCCTAGCCCCCTGCGAGCAGGTAATCGCGCGTGATCGGCACCGCGTGGCGGCTGCGGATGTACTGGATCTGGTAATTGCACATGCTGCCATGTTCAAACACCGTCGCTGCGCCGGCGAGATAGAACGTCCACATCCGGAAGAACTTCTCGTCATGCAGGGCGATGATCGCATCGCGGTGGGTCATGCAGTTGGCGTACCACGCGCGGATGGTTTTGGCATAATGCACCCGCAGTGTTTCGACGTCGGAAGCGATCAGGCGGAACTTCTCGCTTGCCGCGACCGTCTCTGACAGCGCGGGGATATAGCCGCCGGGGAAGATATATTTGCGGGTGAAGGCATCGGTGGTGCCGGGGCCGCCCATCCGCCCGATGGTGTGGAGCAGCATCACTCCGTCATCGGCGAGCATTTTGGCTGTCGCTTCGAAGAATGTTTCAAACTGCGCACGCCCGACATGTTCGAACATCCCGACCGACACGATCCGGTCAAACCGGCGCCCCAATGCGGCGGTATCGCGGTAATCTTCGAGCAGGATCGTTACCTTGTCCGCCACGCCCGCTGCGCGCACCCTGTCGCGCGCCAGTGCCGCCTGTTCTTCGGACAGGGTGATCCCGGTGACGTGGACATCGTGATGCTTGGCCAGATGGATCGCCATCCCGCCCCAGCCGCATCCGATATCGAGCACGGTCTGCCCTGGCGACAGGGCCAGTTTCTTCGCGATATGCGCCAGTTTGGCATATTGCGCCTCGGCCAGGGTGTTCACGCCATCGCCCCAATAGGCGCAGGAATATTGCCAATGTTCGGCGTCCAGCATCAGCGCATACAGATCATTGCCGATGTCATAATGGTGCGCGACGTTCTGCTTTGACCCGACCCGATTGTTGACCTGTTCTGCGGCAAAGCTGGCGCGGTTCATCAACCGTTTGAGCATGCTCGGCGGGCCGATATCGCCGCCCTTGTCCCACCCATTATTGGCGCGCAGAAGGCTGACAAGGCCCATCACGTCGCCTTCTTCGATCAGCAGGCGGCCATCGATGAAAGCCTCTGCCGCACCCAATCGCGGGTCGAGGATGATGTCGCGTGGCACTTTGGCGTCGGTAAAGCGCAGCACGATTTCGGGAAAGCCGGGCGCGGGCGTGCCATAGGTGCTGGCGCTGCCATCGGCGAA